>CAYORP010000034.1:0-18554 GCA_964406415.1 uncultured bacterium | reverse complement strand
GGTTGTCCTCCTGGTCAATATAAAAGAGAATTCCCTTATGTTCTGAACGTCATAAAATATGGAAGATAAGATACTTAGACTGCTGCCGTATGTTCAGGTCCCTTCACGTTATACAGGCAGGGAGATAAACGTTTATCATAAACCTCTGACGGGTGAAAAAATAAAGGTTGCTCTGTGTTACCCGGACATTTACGAGGTTGGGATGTCCTCCCTGGGCATCAGAATTCTTTATGGCCTCCTGAATGAAACGGAAAACGTTGTATGCGAAAGGGTCTTCTGTCCGGCAGACGATATGGAACAACTTCTCAGAGAAAATAAGGTGCCTCTTTTTACGCTTGAGTCAAAACAACCGGTTAAGAATTTTGACCTTCTTGGTTTCAGCCTTTCTTCGGAATTGAACTATACCAATGTCCTTAATGTCCTTCAACTTTCGGAGATACCCATATTCTCCTCAAACAGAGGCAATAATGACCCAGTGGTTGTTGCAGGTGGAGACTGCACCTTTAATTTTGCACCACTGGTCCCTTTTATGGATTGTTTTATCGTCGGAGAAGGAGAAGAGGTTATACTTGAAGTTACAGAGACACTTGCGGAGGTAAAGGGTAAAGACAGAAAAGATGTCCTTTCTGCCCTTGCACGTCTGAAGGGTGTTTACGTCCCTCTCTTTCCTGCCGAATCAGTAAAAAAAAGGTTTGTTAAGAAACTTGACAGTGCTTTTTCCCCTGTAAGGTGGCTCATCCCTTTGACTGAGGTTGTACATGACAGGGTTCAACTTGAGATAATGAGGGGCTGCAGTCAGGGTTGTCTTTTCTGTCAGGCAGGAAGTTGCTGGAAACCCGTAAGGACAAGGAGCGTTGAGAGGCTGGTAGATATTGCTTTACAGACATATAAAAATACCGGCTATGAAGAGTTCTCCCTACTTTCCTTTTCCTCCGGAGACCACCCGAAGATAGGAGAAATCGTAGATAGTCTTTTAAAGGAATTTGCTCCTAAAAGGGTAACACTATCGTTTCCATCGGTAAGAATAGATACCTTTTCCTTTGAACTGGCAACGAAGATAAAAGCAATTAAGAAAACCGGTCTGACATTTGCTCCCGAAACAGGTGAGAAACTGCGTTTTGCCATCGGCAAGAGGATTAAAGACAGTGAGATTGTTGAACTTGCCTTGCAGGCACATAATGGAGGATGGAGGCAGATAAAGATGTACTTCATCCTCGGACTGCCCGGTGAAAAGGATGAGGATATTCTTGATATCGTCTCTCTCATAAATGAGATTTCCGGATACATAAACGTAAAGGCCGCTTTCAATACGTTTATCCCAAAACCGCATACGGCATTTGAGAGTAAAAGATTTATATCCGAAGAGGAATATCTCCACAAAAAACGTCTGCTTGTTGAGAATATTAAAAGAAACAGTCACATAAAACTTACGTTCCATTCATACGGCATGAGCCGTGTGGAGACACTTCTCGGCAGAGGAGATGAAAGGATTGGGAACGTCATTTATAGGGTGTGGGAAAAAGGCGGGAAGATGGAAAACTGGAATGAGTTTTTCAATATCTCTTTATGGGAGGAAGGTTTTAAAGAAGAGAATCTTGATATGAGTCTTTATCTCGGGGAGTTGAATAAGGATTCACTCCCATGGCAAAAAATCAAACTTCTATGAATTCTTTATGGACTGCCTTTAAAGCCTTCTGACCGTCCACTCTCTTGATGACACAGGATATTTTTATCTCGGAGGTACTTATCATTTCAATGTTTATCCCTTCCCTTGCCAGTGCCTGAAACATTCTCCCTGCAACGCCAGGATGGTTCATCATCCCTATGCCTATGATTGAGATTTTTGCGACGTCTCTGTCACAGGCAACGTTTTCAGCCATAAGTTCCTTACCTATGGTTTCAGTTAACTTCAGGGCTTTTTCTGCTTCAGTAATGTTTACGGTAAAAGAAACGTCCGCAAAATTTCTCTTGCTGACGTTTTGAACTATAACGTCCACGTTTATGTTTTCCTCTCCGAGAGCGGTAAATATTCTTGAAGAAATCCCCGGCCTGTCAGGAACCCTGAAGATGGTTATCTTTGCCTGCTTCTCATCAAGAGATACGGCTGAAACGTCGGTTCCTTCTTTTAGTGAAATTTCTTTTACCATCGTGCCTCCTCCTTTTCCAAACGTTGATTTAACTGTAAACGGGACATTGTAACGTTTGGCAAACTCAACCGCTCTGGATAACATCACCTTTGCGCCGGTAGAGGACATCTCAAGCATCTCGTCGTAAGAAATCTCCGGTATAAGTTTTGCCCCCGGCACTATGTTGGGGTCCGTGGTGAAGACTCCATCAACGTCCGTATATATATCGCACCTGTCCGCTTTTACCGCTGCCGCAATGGCTATTGCAGTGAGGTCTGAACCGCCTCTGCCCAGGGTGGTTATGGTACTCTCGGGACTCAGTCCCTGAAACCCCGCTATAATGACGATGTTATCCTTTTCCAGTTCTTTCAGTATCCGAGATGGCTCAATCATCTGTATGCGTGCTTTGGTGTGGAAACTGTCGGTTTTAATACCGGCAAAGTATCCGGGTAGGCCTTCTGCCAATTCACCGAAGTTTTCAATAGCCATACACAACAGGGCAACCGATACCATCTCTCCTGTGGACAGAAGGATATCCATCTCCTTCTCAGGAGGAGAAGGGGTAATTTCCTCAGCCATGCTGATAAGGTTGTCCGTTGTTTTTCCCATTGCGGATACAACAACGACAACCCTGTTCCCTGCCTTTTTTTCGGCAACTATCTTCTCCGCCACAACTCTTATCTTATCAATTGTTGCAAGAGAACTGCCTCCGTATTTCTGCACAATCAGTGCCATTTACCCTCCATATCAACTCATAATTGTAACATGAAGACTACCCCTGTATCAAACTTCTGCAACTTCCCTTTTGTCGTTCTGAAATCCCGAGCACCTAATACAGAGGTTGTCATTGCGAGGCGTCTTTTGCCGTGGCAATCTGACGCTCTTTGTCATTGCGAGGCGTCTTTTACCGTGGCAATCTCAACCATAGTATAGAGATTGCTTCACATTCGTTCGCAATGACAAATAAAGAGGTCCATACCTCACAATGACAATTTACTCATTCCATTCGCTCTACTTCCTTCTATTTTTACTACCTTGTGTGGGATTCAGGCTTTTTTCGTATCTTCAGGTTGGTGAGGGCGAGGCAGGCGGTAACTACTGCCATAAAAAGTAATCCTTTAGCCACATCGGGCAGGATGTTGTTGACATCCGCCACGGTTTTCCACGTATTTAAAGCAAGGCCGCTTTTGATGACCAGCAACAGACTGATTGCCGACCAGAGAGAGATAGCAATAATCCGTTTATTTTTTATACTGCGGATAAGAAAAAATATTACGACAACCCAGAAAAGCCAGGACAATATCTGCCACATGCCTGTTGAGGTGAAGTAAAAGAAAAATCCCAGAAAAGGTTCAAAGATGTAGTGAACTATGGAAGCGGGAAACCGTTGCCTGTATCCTATAACCCTGAAACGGCTGGTTTCCCTGTTTCGCAGGGCTTCAATGACCACTCTTTCACGCTCTTCAATGCTCATCTGCGCCCATCCTTCTACCTTGAACCCTGTCCATACCGTACAGAAATTTCTCCAGCCGTGCCAGTTGGTGCCGCTCAACATTACCAGTCCCTCATCGCGGCAAAGGGCAATTATCTCCTGCTGTTTTTCATATGTCAGGGGAATTGATGCATTGCCTGCTATCTCAAATCCGTCCACCCCTGCTTCTGCAAGGTCTTTCATAAAGGAGGGAGATTGTGTTTCCGCCCAGTAGTGAGGGACGACCACTGCTCCTCCCTGGAGATGAACGTTTTCTATTAAATCGGCAATATTCTTATATCGTTTGGTGTCAACATCTTCTCTAATGCCCAGAAGGTTAAGGTGAACTTTTTTGAAGTTAACCTCCTCTCCGGGGATTACTGTTGCGGCAAGGCTTTTATTTAGAATTATTTCCCGCTGGATTGAAGGAGCGTTTCCAATCCAGTCGTGTTCCGTTGTTGACCAGCCGTCAAATCCATAATTAATATGCCAGAGAAAACTCCTTTGAGGGGTTACAATGCCGTCGTGCGAATAAATTGTATGTGAGTGAAGGTCAAGGAAGACCTCATCAGGATTTCTGGATGTTATTCTGTACTGCGGCAGCGGAACAAAGATTGAATAGAGTATAAAGAGAATCAGAGAGACAGCAATCACAAGAATTCCTCTCAGGAGGGTTATTATCTTTTTCATCCGGCATCCTCTTTGCCTTATGAGCCAGTATATAATCCATACAGTTGTGAGCCAGACTGCCCAGGAGAGAAGTTGTATCTTCGGTTCAGGCATTGTCAGGAAATATGAGGGGAAATCAAAAAACGGAGCAAAGAGTTGATTCAGAACAGGTGAAACAATTTCTGCATTATGGACAGGCAGACCTGTTTCAATATCAATCAGCATTTTCGTGAACATTTATCTCCCTGATTCCCTTGCCCCGTTCATCCCTTGTTTTTCAGGAGGAATGTTTTGTTGAGGGGCCTTTATTTCCTTGAATAACAATCTTACCACAAAAAAGGATAAGAGTGCTATGACGAAACCCGCAATTATATCAAACGGAAAGTGTGCACCCATATAGCAGCGTGATATGCCGGATAGTACCCCGGTTGTCCAGAAGGCCAGCCGGTATTCCGGTATGAGCCAGGCGAGAAAAAGCACGCCGGTGAAGACTGTCTGGCTGTGCCCGGAAGGAAAAGAACCCCTTTTGAGAGGGGGTCCTATTATGTTAACGAGGCCTTCTTCAAAATATGCGAGGGGACGGGGGAAGGAAAAAAATTCCTTCAGGAAGTGTACTGCAATCCCGCCGAGCAACATTGAAAGTGCGAACATCCAGAAATATCTTCGGAACTGCTTTTTCTTCTTCAACCAGATAAACAAACCCACAACCGGTATAAGCACATAACTCGTCCCCAGCCAGTTTACCAGTATAAAAAAGGCATCAAGCAGTCTGTTTTTGCCTGCCGCCGCATTAATCAGAAAGAATCCCTGTTCATTCCACCTCTGCAGCGTATATAAAGGTCTCCTCACCCCTTTCCTCTCCACGTTTTCTATTCCCTTCTCCCATTTGGGGAGAAGGTGAGGATGAGGGGGAAATGGGTGAGGGGGAAGTTTTGCTATCTTGAATGAGTGCGGGGCAAAGGGTAGAGACTGCAGGATGGCAGGGTCGGTTTTTTTCGTGTCAAAACCATAACATCTGTAAATATAGAAACTTTTTACGTATTTTCCACGGTGGTAAATTTCAAGGGGTTCTTCCTGTATAATTCTTCTGAAGGCGTAGAGTTCTTCCGGAGACTTTTTATAGTTGTCATCGCAAAAGAACAGGCCGTTTTTACCGTCCAGTTTTTCCTTCAGGGTCTGTTTATACTGCCAGAAATCGTACTGGTCAATCTTCCTGCTCAGACAGTAGATAGATATTTCAGGCTCAAGATAAAACGCTGCCTGGCTTGCTATGTAAAATTTGTGTGTAAAAACGAAAAAATCCAAATTCTTTTCAATCTTTCTAATACCTTTTATCCGTTCTGCAAGTTCTTTCCATCCAGTCATCTCGTTGGTCAGGTCGTTTTCCGGAGAGAGAGGGATAACCTTGAATAACGCCTGAACCGGTATAATGAGTGTCAGGGCGATACCTGTTATCAGGGATAAGATGAACAGGCGATGAACAACTTTTCTCCCTTTAGCCAGAGAGAGTTTACAGGCAAGTTTACCTAAAACAGGCAGGAGTATGAGATATCCCACTGCAGGCCAGTGCGGGAGAACCTGATTTGACAATCCTGAGTAGGCAAAGATGAGTATTACGGGCAGGGCAAACGAAAGGAAAAGGAGATGCTTCTCATCTTTCCTGACAGACATTACCACGGTGTGGATTAGAGCGTAAATAATAAAAATGAATATAAATGGAGAGAAGACACCTGCCTGTGCCCCGAGGTTTCTGAAGAATTCTTCAGGCACGAAAAACGATTTTTCTCCCATACCGTGGGTGAACTGGAATGCAAAGGATGCCCAGTAGTTTTCATAGTTCCATATAACGACAGGCAGGAGTATCACGATACTTAACAAAAAAGAGAGATAAATCTCCTTTTTCCTGAACCACTTTCTCATTGACGGGATTATCGCAGTGAAAATGAGGATAGAGGGATAAAGAAGGACCGCAGTATATTTTGTCAGGAGAGAAAGACCTGTCACTGTTCCTATCGCATACCATAGACCACCTCTGTCGGCCTCATAAAGCCGCCACAGAAAAAGTAAAGACAAAAGATAGAAAAAGCACAGTATCGTATCAGGAACAATCGTTATGCCGCCTATTGCTGAAAACAGAGGTATGGAGTTAAAAATAGCGACTGCCCAGAACCCTGCCGCAGAGTTTCGCAGTTTCTTGCCGAGAAAGAAAAGCAAAATTGCTGTGCCGATGCCGGAGAGTATTGCCGGCATCCTGACTGCAAGCGGATATTTTCCCATAAGAGTTATAAACAATCGTATCAGGTAGCCCACCATCGGGGGATGGTCATAGTAAGAAAGAGCAGGGTTGAGAGCATACTGAACATAATGCGCCTCGTCAACACCCAGTCCCATAGAATGGGCGAGCCACAACCTTATCAGCGTGGTTGCCGTTATCAGAATGACAAGGTAACGGATGTATTTTTTATCTTCCATAGTTCAACCTTAGTTTTAACACCTTGATGAGATATTTCAGAAGCGTTTTGCCGCCCAGTTTGGAGACCCCTGCCTTTCTTTCGTAGAATTCTATAGGAACCTCTACAATCCTTGCCTTTTTCTTCTTGAGATAGAAAAGAGTTTCCGTGACGATAAAAGGGTCTTCTGCCGAAAGTTCATCAATAACCTGTTCAAGAATCTCCCTTCTGAAAAATCTGAACCCGGAGGTAGGGTCTGCAACATTGATACCAAGAAACATCCTGATATACATTCTTGCACATCTGCTTATTGTACGGCGCAGGAATTCTCTGTTTACATCCTGTCCGCCACTGATGTACCTTGAACCTATTACGACGTCGCAGTCTTCAAGTTTTTCCAGCATTGACGGTATGAATCGGGGATGATGTGACAGGTCTCCATCCATCTCACCTATTATCTCCGCGTCTGTTTTCAGCGCCTGTCTGAAACCGAATATTCCGGCAAGTCCCCGTCCTCTTTTACCGTCACGGATATATACAGATACAGAAGGGTTATCGCTGAATGCCTCTTTTGCAATTCTTCCTGTTCCATCCGGTGAGTTATCGTCAACGACAATTATTTTCAGTTCAACGGAAAGATTGAGCAGTCCCTGTAACAGCGGGACGATATTTTCTTTCTCGTTGTATGTGGGGATAACCACCACTGTGGAAATTTTACCTGTCATAGATTTTTCCCCCTCACCTTTAATCCTCTCCCCCGAGGGGAGAGGGGAGGGTGAGGGGAGATTATTGTGGAAAAGACGGTTTCAGGAGATATTGTTTCCATACAGGATGGTTTTTTATCACACTCCCTTTTGTAACAGCATCGGCATTCAAGGGGCGTGATAATTTTTGTTACCCTTCCGTATGGCTCTATCTCACTTGCAGATGTCGGACCGAACAATGCTATGACCTGTTTTTTTAGTCCGGTTGCAGCGTGCAGAGCCAGAGTATCCGAGGTTAAGACTATATCGCACAAATTAAGCAGGGCGAAAAAATCTGCAACGGTATTATTCCATCCTGTATTAATCAGAAGGACAGGGCTTTTTTTAGAAAGACGTCTCATAATTTCCTTCTCTTCTTTGCCTCCGAACAGGATTATGGAGTATTTACCGTTTTTCAGGAGAGAAAAGAGTTTAAGAAAATTTTCTTCAGGCCACCTTTTGGTAGACCACCTTGAACCGCTGCCTGTGTTGACTCCTATGACAGTTTTCCCTTGCAGGCGGTGTTTTTCAGCAAACTTTTCTGCTTTTGCTGCGGATTCCCGTTTTAAGGGAACAACAATCTCCCCGAAACTTTCAAGTTCAAGGATTTCTGATATTATGTGCTGGTACGTTTTTTTATTGGTCTTTTTTATTTTGTCGTTTTGGCTCATTAAAAACCATTCTCCGGCGGCTTTTCCTGACCATGACACAGTACCTGTTTTTTCGTAACGGAATCCATAGAATTTTTTTGCATGTGCAGTGCCCGCTGCAATCAAACTGTCAGGAGAAAGGTCAAGGTTGACGACTGTGTCAAACAGGAAATAAGAGAGTGCCTGAAGGGTTTCAAAGTTGTCAGTCCATATCTCATCAATATATGGATTGCCGTCAAGAACCTCCCGGCTTTCTTCCGAGGTGAACCAGACTATGGCATGGTCTGGAAATTTTTTGTGCAGTGGCTCCAGTATACAGGTGGTTCTTAAAACATCCCCCATTGCGGCTTTCTTGATTATGAGAATTCTGCCTGTCGTTTTCCTGTAATATCTGCATCCCTTACATATCTGTCCTGTTTCCTTGTGGTATGTGCAGGGACTGTCAGTCCTGAAAAACCTGCAGTCCTGTCTTATCTCATCTGCTTTCAGAAGGACTTTTTTCAACATCTGCCAACTCCCCCCCCATCCCCCTTGAGGGGGGAGGAAGCAGGAGGGGGTGAAAACCTGTCACCTGCTTTTATTTGATGCCCTTTCAAAAACTCCGATACAGGCATCCTTTTTTTCCCCTCCATCTGCACCTCTGTTATCTTCAAAACCCCTTTGCCGCAGGCAACGTATATTGAACTTTTGTTAGTGTCTACCACCTCCCCTGATTTTCCGTCCTTTTCTCCACATTCCATACCGGGTTCGGACTGGAAGATTTTCAGATATTTGCCATTGATGTATGTGTATGCTCCGGGCCATTCTTTTGTTCCACGTATAAGGTTATGTATTTCATATGCATCTTTTTCCCATTTTATAAGGCCGTCCTCTTTGGTTAATTTTCTGGCATATGAAGGAATACCTTCCTGTGGTTTTGTACTGATTCCTTTTTCTACCTTTTCTATGCTTAAAACAAGTAATTCCGGAGCAGTCTCAGAAAGTCTTTCTCTTAAGAGAAAAATGTCGTCAGTTTCATCAATCGCAACCTTCTTTTGCATTATTACGTCACCGGTGTCCACTTTATCCTTTATTATGATGGTGGTAATCCCCGTTTCTTTTTCTCCGTTGATGAGCGCCCATTCCATCGGAGCTGCTCCTCTGTATTTTGGCAGAAGTGAAGGGTGTACGTTTATTCCTGCAACGGAAGGTATTTTCAGAATAGGAGAGGGAAGAATTTTCCCGTATGAAATCAACACAATAATTTCAGGTCTTAAGTCTTTTAGATATGTAACAAATTTTTTGTCCGCAGGAGATTCAGGTTGACGAACAGGAATATCATTTTTCACCGCCCAGTTTTTGACCTCAGTACAGGAAATTTTCAGCCCCCTTCCTTTAGGTCTATCCGGTGCAGTAACAACTCCTGCAATGGTATGTATTTCTTTCAATCTTTTAAGGGAGGGGATGCCGAAGGCATCACTTCCAAAATATATTATCCTCATTTCTGGAATACGAGGGCGCCGGCGGAGACGATGCCTGCATCAGTCCCGAGTTTTGACTGGACAACCTTTACATTCTCTGCCAGTTTCGGCATCGCCTGCTCTTTAATTTTCTTTTCTATGGTCTCAAACATTATCTCTGTTCTCTGAGAAATCCCGCCGCCGATAATTATCAGTTCAGGGTTTAAAAGATTAACAAGGCTGGTAAAAAGTGCTCCCAGACAGACCCCGACATCTATCCAGATATCAGTGGCTACCCTGTCCCCCTGTTTATATGCATCAGAAATTATTTTTGGAGTTATCTCTTCAATCTTCCCTTTGACAAAATCATATATCAGTGTTTTTTTGCCATCTTTTATGGCATTCACTGCACGTTCAACGATGTAATCCCTGCCGACAAACCTTTCTATACAGCCGTAGTTACCGCATTTACACTGTGGTCCTTTATAGTCAATGGTAATGTGTCCAATTTCTATAGCAGAGTATTTTCCCCCGCGCAGCAACCTGCCATCTTTAACAATACCTCCGCCCAGTCCTGTACCCAGAGTGATGCATATAATAGTGTTATATCCCCGTCCTGCTCCGTATAGAAATTCTCCCCACGCTATGGTATTCACGTCATTTTCAACAACAACCGGCAGTTTGTATTTATCTGTGAAAATCTGTTTAAGGGGAAGGTTATCCCATCCTGGAAGATTAGGCGCTGTGAAAACAACGCCTTCGTTATCCACAACGCCCGGAGTTCCAATCCCTATACCTGCAATTTCACCTCCGGCATCCTTAAGTGCAAAGTCAACGGCTGTCTCCATCTGTTTAAGGACAACATCCCTGTTGTTCTTTTCTCCAAGCGTGGGGAACTGCTGTTTTTTTAGAATAATCCCATTTTCATCCGTCAGTCCGGCTTTTATATACGTTCCACCAAGGTCAATCCCTACTGCTTTTCTCATTTATTTTTTCTTCCCGAAGGGCATCTTGAATCCCTTTTTCTTTTCAGTATCACCTGCCGGCTGTTCCGTTTTTTGCGGTGCCGGTTGAGGGGCTGCTGGTTTTACCTCTTCCTTTTTAGATTCTTCTCCCTTTTTCCCGAAGAATCTCCTTCCCTGTTTTTTCTCCTCAGGGACAGACTGTTGTGCAACTGCCTGTTCTGGTGCGGGCGGTTCTGCTTTTGCCTTCTTTTTCCCGAATAATCCACGTCTTTTTTTAACCTCTGCCTGGCTGGGGACCACAGGAGGTTTTTCAGGTGTCTGTGGCTGTTCTTTCTGTGCCTCCTCATACTCGGGATATGCACCGTATTGCTTTACAAGTTCCATGACCCTGCAGTACTGTTGAAAACTTACGTTTTTGGGTATTGAATGGTCTGAATGGTATATATATCCGCCGTTCTCCTTTGCGGCCTCAATTTTTGTCTTTATCTCTTCTTCTATTTTTGAGGGGTCTTCGTCAGCCATCAAACGTACGTCTATTCCGCCCATAAAAGATATGCTGTCTCCATGCTTCGCTTTCAGTTTTCGAACATCCATTCCGGCTTTCACTTCAAGCGGTTGCAGACAATCCAGACCTGTTTCAATCATAATGGGAATCAATTCCGATACATTCCCGCAACTGTGCAGAATGGTCTTCAACCCCTTTGAATGGAAATAGGCATATACGAGACGGTCGGCTTCATAATGTGTTTTTTTATAGGTTTCAGGTGAAAAGAGCAGCCCGTTTTTGTATCCCATGTCATTGTACATAAAGGCGGCGTCAAATTTAAATCCGTTATTCAGCATAAGTTCTGCCATTATGATTGTGGATTCCGCCAGGGTCATTACCATTTCTTTCATCCACTCAGGGTCTTCAGCCATCATTACCAGCATCTGTTCTGAAGCCATATAAGATTGCAGTATGTCATAGCCGTAACCTCCTGAGTAGCATAAGAACTTTCCGTCTTCATAAGCGGTTTTGTTTCTTGCCAGTCCTGATGACCAGTCCACCCTTGTGAAGTCGGGTTTCAGAAGTTTTTTAATCTCTTTCCAGTCGTCTTTTGTTTTTATAGGCCAGTCAATAATCTCCGGTGTGGTGGAATAGTCCCGGTGGTTACGTCTTTTGCCTCCCTGCGACGTCGTTGTTATGATGTATTCTTCGTTTTTTTCCAGTACTTTTACAGGTAACCTCGGAGATGTATCTGCTCCGAAAAACTCAAACTCAAATCCAAAATGTTCCTCAGGAGTTGTATCCTCAGGCAATCCTTCTTTATACCACCTTTGTATGGTAGAAATCCACGGAGCGTCGTGTATTGGAACCCTGTCAGGTATCTGATGATTTAAAGCTCTTAAAACCCGTTCTCTGCTTGTCATTTTTTCTCCCCCCTTGGATGACTATTTTCCTTTTACCGTTTAGTACGTGAAACCTCACAAAGACCGTTTTTACGGGTAGCATATCCTTTATTTTTTCAGCCCATTCAATGAGAACGATGCCTTTCCCGATGTATTCTTCCCATCCGATATTTGCCATATCTATTTTACAACTTATTCTGTAAAGGTCAAAATGGAAAACAGGAACTTTCCCCTCATACTCATTTATCATAACAAAAGATGGACTTATTGCTTCTTTCCCTGTGAGATATTTTACTATACCTTTAATCATAGTGGTTTTACCGCTTCCGAGTTCACCGGTAAATCCGATGACATCCCCTTTTTTGATTTTTGAAGCAATTTTTTTCCCCAGATTCATTGTTTCTTTCGGATTTTTAGTAAAGACTACCATAGATAATATTTTACTTTTTTTTAAAAAAGGGGTAAAATATAAATAGCCTGTTCCGTGCGTGAGGATTAATTATCCTTGAGCCAACACTATTAATTAGGGAACCAAGTTCTGATGGGGCCGACAGGTTCGCCTTGAGCGAAAAGTCGAAGCCGTCAGAGGAGGTGCCCACATTACCTTGAGGGTCTCAAAGGATACAATCCCTGCGGCGGGACGGGCTTCCATTTGATACTGGGTAGGTACCCGAGTGGCCAAAGGGGACGGCCTGTAAAGCCGTTGGCTAACGCCTTCGGAGGTTCGAATCCTCCCCTGCCCACTTTGCATAGATTGAGTTCATTGGTTGGCAAGGGGAGAGAGACTTATCTGAGCATGTATACCAGGATTCGAAGGGAGCCTGTTTATGCACTGCGATGAGGAAGAGCAGTGAATAGGCGGGTGGCCTACCGGAGCACAGAGTGCGGAGGAGCCGAATCCTCCCCTGCCCACTTTGCATAGATTGAGTTCATTGATTGGTAGTTTTCTGTCAGAACCAATCACTTTTCACTGTTTTAAGACGCGGGGTTGGTTTAATGGTAAAACATCAGCCTTCCAAGTTGATTATACGGGTTCGATTCCCGTACCCCGCTTTGCAAGCATCTTTGGGAAGGGAATCGAATAGAGCGAAGATGCTTGGCTCCGATGAGTAAGAGGAGCCTTGCGACTGGCCGACCCGAGCAGTATCGGGATGCGAGGGCGCCGATTCCCGTACCCCGCTTTGCAAGCATCTTCTAAGGCGTCTTCTATTGAAACTTTGCAGGATTGTTTTCATCTAAAGACAATTGACCGGAGACAGAAAAATGATAACGGAAGTCGTTGAGAAATCAAGATTGGGCAGGGAAATCTCTTTTGACGTGGAAAAGGAGATACTTGATAGAGAACGTGTATCTATCATAAAAGAAATAAAAAACAGTGCTGTTATAGAAGGATTCAGGAAAGGTAAGGCACCTGACTCTATCATAGAAACAAAATACCAGGATACAATAAGGGAAAACCTTTTGAAGCGGATAATTCCGAAGATTTATCTTGACGCCCTGAAACAGAAAGGATTTTCTCCTGTGGTTGAACCGGATATTTACGGGGTAAATTTTGATAACGGTGTATTAAAATTCAAGGTCTACATAGAACTTAAGCCTGATGTTAATCTTCCCGGATATAAGGGCATATCGGTTAAGAGGAGGACTCCTGAACCCGTAACTGAAAAGGATATAGATAAGACTCTTGCAGAGTGGGAAAAGAAACCCGAACTGGTATCAAGCATTATTGACCCTGTTAAGAGAAAAGCCTGGCGCGAGAAGATAAAAAAGCAGATGGAAGACTACAATGCAATGAAGGCACACATGGAAGAGGATAAGGAATTATGGAGGGAGATTTTCAAAAACACTGATTTCCCGGTTCCTGAAAAGATGGTAAATGAACAGGCTTTGAGGTACACTGAAGATTATCTAAACCGTATGGATTTTGTTAAAAATAAAACGCAGGAAGAGAAAGAAAAACTGGCAAAGGAGGTCTTTGAAAAAGTAAAACCAGAGGCTGAAACAAATGTTAAGAAGTATTTTGTTCTTGATAAGATAGCCGAAACTGAGAAGGTTGAAGTGAGCGAAGAGGACGTGAAAGAAAAGGTTACGGAACTCAGCCGTTCAGTAGGCGAATCTTATGAACAGGTAAAAGAGAAGATTGAGAACTCAGGGAAGATGCATGAAATAAAAGATGAGATAAGAATTCAGAAGGCATTTAAAATTTTAACGGATAATGTTCAGTCAATTAAGAGGGTTATTCTGCCGGGCGAAGAAAAGAGATTGGAGACTATAAGATGAGACCCCTCCCGCTCCTTACTAAAGGAGGGTCAGGGAGGATTCAGGAGGAGAAAAAAATGTCCACTCCACAAAACCAGCTCATACCATACGTGATAGAATCCACGGAGAGAGGCGAGCGTGCCTATGATATATATTCCCGCCTTCTGAAAGACAGGATTATTTTTATCGGCTCTTCAATAACCGATTCTCTTGCAAACGTTGTCATCGCAGAGTTTTTGTTCTTGCAAAACGAGGACCCCGATAAAGATATACATCTTTATTTAAACACTCCTGGTGGTTCTATAACTGCTGGTCTTGCAGTATATGATACCATGCAGTTTGTCTCCTGTGATGTCTCCACCTACTGCATAGGGCAGGCATCCAGTATGGGAGCCATCTTACTTGCTGGAGGGACAAAGGGTAAAAGATACCTTTTGCCCAACAGCAGAATTCTGATACACCAGCCCTGGGGTGGTGTTGAAGGTACCACAAAGGATGTCAGCATACAGACCAGGGAAATGGTACGGTTAAAAAAAATTATCAATGGGATTCTTGCTTTACACACGGGCAAGTCCATAAAGAGAATTGAAAAAGATACCGACAGGGATTATTTTATGGATGCTGAGGAGTCCTTGAACTACGGACTGGGTGACAAAATTATACAGTCTGACAAAATTTCGTTATTGAGGGAAAATGGTTATACTGAAAAAAAATGAAAGAGCCAATAAAAGGAGCCTGCCGGCTTTACCTCTGAGAGACCTTATAATCTTTCCCAATATGGTTGTTCCTTTACTTGTTGGAAGGACCCGTTCAATCAATGCTGTGGAAGAAGCATTGGCCAATGAGGAGGAATTGTTTGTTGTTTTTCAGTCCGACCCGCAGGTTGATGCTCCGGAAATGAAGGACCTTTATTCTGTCGGAGTTATTGTAAAGGTCATTCAGAGTGTTAAGGAACAGAACGGGGTGATGAAGATTCTCGTGGAGGTAATAAACAGGGCATTTGTAAAGGACTTTATCAAGGACAAAAAAGGTTTTACCTGCAGGATTGAGAAAGTTATTGAAAAGGCTGAAGAGGTAAAGAACAACGAGAATGAGGCTCTTTCAAGGCTTGCCCTTGAACTCCTCCAGAAATATCTGGGTTTAAATACCTCTGTTCCTAAAGAACTCTACAGTACTATTTCTACCATTGAAGATTTTTCCCGCCTGTGTGATACAATTGCCGGGTACCTGCCTCTGAAGATTAAAGATAAGGGTACAGTCATAGAAACTATCCCGGTTAGTGAGCGTTTAAAGGCACTTATAAACATACTTAATAGTGAGATTGGTGTTCTTGAAGTACAGAAAAAGATTCAGAGCCAGGTCATAAAGAAAATTGAAGATACCCAGAAACAGTATTTCCTGAGTGAACAACTTAAGGAGATACAGAAGGAACTCGGGAAAGAAGGGGAGAGTAGTGAAATAGGACAGTTAAGGGAAAAAATAAAAAAGGCGAAGATGCCGAAATCTGCCGAATCCAAAGCAACGGAAGAACTTTCGCGTCTTTCCAAAACAATGCCTCTTTCTCCCGAAGCGACAGTTATCAGAACATATCTTGAGTGGCTCATCAGTCTTCCCTGGGAGGAACAGACACAGGACAACCTTGATATAAAACACGCCGAGGAAGTACTTAATGAGGACCACTACGGTCTTGAAAAGGTGAAGGAACGGATACTGGAGTACCTTGCAGTGCGTAAAAGGTCTGAAGGGCTTAAAGGCCCTATACTTTGTTTTGTAGGGCCTCCAGGTGTTGGTAAAACGTCACTGGGTAAGTCTATTGCCCGGGCGATGGACAGAAAGTGCATAAGGGTTTCTCTCGGCGGAATTAGAGACGAGGCGGAAATAAGAGGCCACAGGAAAACCTACATAGGTTCTCTGCCCGGCAGGGTAATACAGTCTTTGAAGAAGGTCGGTGTCAGAAATCCTGTTTTTCTTCTTGATGAGATTGACAAACTGGGACAGGATTTCAGAGGGGACCCTGCAAGCGCGCTGCTTGAGGTTCTTGACCCTGAGCAGAACAATAGTTTTTCAGACCACTATCTTGAGGTGGAGTTTGACCTGTCAAAGATTCTTTTTATAACCACGGCCAATACCGAGTTTTCAATACCCCCGGCACTTCTGGACCGGATGGAGATAATACCACTGCCCGGTTATACGATGTGGGAGAAAAAAGAGATTGCCCAGAGACATCTTATACCCAAACAACTCAAGGAGCATGGGCTGACTGATAAAAACCTGAAGTTTTCCGATGATGCCATATTTCACATCATAAAAAACTATACACGTGAGGCAGGTGTGAGGAATCTTGAAAGAGAGATTGCGAATATATGCAGAAAGGTGACAAAGAGAATCGTTGAAAAGAAAAAAGAAGGTCCTTATAACATCAACGTAAAAAGCGTGGAGAAGTACCTGGGTTCTGAAAAATTTACTCCCATAGAGAGTGAGAAAGAAAACAAGGTGGGTGTTGCCACCGGTATGGCATGGACTGAGTACGGTGGTGAAATTCTGTTTACTGAGGTGCTGACAATGAAGGGGAAGGGGAACCTTATGTTAACAGGACAACTTGGTGACGTGATGAAAGAATCCGCACAGGCCGCGCTGAGTTATGTGAGGGCACACATTTCAGAACTGGGGCTGGAATCTGATTTTTATAAAGATATTGATATACATATACATGTACCTGAAGGGGCAATACCCAAAGATGGTCCCTCTGCAGGAATTACTATTGCCACCGCACTCATATCCTGTCTTACGGGCAAGCCTGTGGAAGCGAGCATTGCAATGACCGGTGAGATTACTCTGCAGGGCAAGGTTCTTAAGATAGGAGGCTTGAAGTCTAAACTTTTAGCGGCCCACCGTTCAGGTATAAAGAGGGTAATCATTCCTGCAGAAAACGAGAAGGAACTTAAGGAAATACCGAAAAAAATCAGGGAAGAGATGGGTGTAAAGACCGTTAAGAATATAAGTGAGGTAATTGAACAGGCAATTATCGGCTGGCAAAAATAAATAAACCATACCCTCACCACTTGTCATTGCGAGGAATGAGACTCCTCGCTTGTCATTGCGAGGAATGTTTTGAATGACGAAGCAATCTCAATGACAACTCGGGGCAGGCTCCGCAATCTCAATGACGAGATAATCGGGGTAAAGGAGAACAAATGCTGAAAAACAGACTTTTTACGCCGGGACCGACCTCAGTTCCTGAACAGGTCCTGCTTGAAATGGCAGGGCCGATTATACACCACAGGACTGATGAGTTTAAAAAGATAGCGGCAGAAGTACTGGAAAATTTGAAATATGTTTTCCAGACAAAAAGAGATGTTTTTATTATTGCCTCTTCAGGAACAGGAGCGATGGAAACCGCTGTGGTCAATCTTCTGTCCGAAGGCGACAGTGTTGTAGTTATCTCCGGCGGAAAGTTCGGAGAGAGGTTTAGAGAGATTGCACTTGCCTATAGTCTTAATGTCATTCCCATTGAGGTTGAGTGGGGTAAAAAATTATCCCCGGAGACCGTAAAAAAATTTTTAGATGAAAACAAAGGGGTGAAGGCGGTCTTTGGTACTCTTTGTGAGACCTCCACCGGAACCCATTTTGACATTCAACAGATAGCAGAGGTTGTTTCGGGTTATGCGGATACTGTCTTTGTTGTGGATGCAGTTAGTTCACTGGGGGCTGTGCCCTGTCTTACTGATGAGTGGAAGATAGATGTTGTTCTTACAGGTTCGCAGAAGGCACTTATGCTGCCTCCCGGACTGGCTTTTATGTCCTTCAGCGAAAAGGCGTGGGCAAAGACGGCAGATTCAAACCTGCCGAAGTATTATTTTGACATAAAAAAGTATAAAAAATCGCTTGCCAAAAGTGATTTCCCCTTTACAATACCAGTATCTCTCATAGTTGGTTTGCAGAAGTCACTGCAGATGATAAAAAACATTACTATTGAGAAGGTGTGGGAGGAGCACCACAAGAGAGCCGAGGCGACAAGGCAGGCTTTCCAGTCGGCAGGGCTTAAACTTTTTTCTGAGTATCCCTCCGATGCTGTAACGGCAGTGGTTATGCCCGAAGGTATAGATGGTGAAAAGATAGTGAAGTTTTTAAGAACAAGTTATGGATTATCCATTGCAGGTGGACAGGAACAACTGAAAGGTAAAATCCTCAGGATATCCCACCTTGGATGGCAGGACGATTTTGACGTTCTGACCTCTATAACCGCCGTCGGTGTCGGGTTGAAACAGGCCGGCTGTGACATTGACACAGAAAAGGGTATCTCTGTGGCAAAGGAAATCCTTTTCTGATTGGAGGATTGACTTGGCAAAAGAGATTGGAGCGGGGGTAATAGGCTTGAGGATGGGCAGGGCTC
>CAYORP010000033.1:0-5568 GCA_964406415.1 uncultured bacterium | reverse complement strand
AGTGCCTTTTTTTCTGTGGTTAGCTTTTTTGGAAGCCCATCTCAATTTTCTTTTCTTCCGCCTCATTTTTTCTTCTTGGCTGTCTTCTTTGCTTTTTTCTTTGGAGCAACCTTCTTGGTTTTCTTTGTTGCTTTTTTCTTTGGAGCAGCTTTCTTTGCTTTTTTCTTTGCCATATTCTTTCACCTCCTTAAATTTTTGTATTGAATTTCATTCATTTAAAAACATATTTTTGTTTTTGTCAAATTTTTTTTATAATATATGAAAACTATGTATGCAATTTAAGGTCAAATTTGCGAGGTAAAAATGAATAAATCCTCCTGTATATCTCTTTGATAAAGAGGGAATTCAAGGGGGATTCGTGGAGGGAAAATGTCTACTCAAAAATATCTTATAACGGGAGGTTGCGGTTTCATTGGTTCGCACATAGCCGAAAAAATCATCTCAAGAGGAGATGAGGTTTTTGTTATAGATGACCTTTCCACCGGCCGTCTTGAAAATGTTGGTAGAATTATAAATAAAAAAAATTTTCATCTTGTGATAGATACAATCCTGAACGCAGATATTCTTGAGGAATTAGTGAAAAAATGCGATTTTGTTTTTCATCTCGCCGCTGTTGTCGGGGTGAAGCGTGTCCTGGAAAATCCTGTTGATTCCGTTATTATTAATGTGGAAGGGACTTACAACGTACTTAAGTTGTGCACGCGTTACAATAAAAAGTTATTGCTGACATCTACATCAGAAATTTACGGTAAGAATGATAAAATTCCCTTTGTTGAAGAATCAGATATAGTAATCGGAAATACGAAAAAGAAGAGATGGAGTTATGCCTGTACAAAAGCCATTGACGAATTTCTTGCTTTTGCTTTTTTTGAAGAGAAAAAATTACCCGTTATAATAGTCAGGCTGTTCAACACTGTGGGTCCACGTCAGAGTGATATGTATGGCATGGTAATTCCTCGCTTTATAAAGCAATCTATGAATAATTTGCCTATAACAGTTTTTGGAAATGGAGAACAGACAAGATGTTTTATACACGTTGATGACGTTTCGGATGCCATACTCAGTCTTATTGAAAAAGATGAAGCGTATGGAGATGTATTTAATTTGGGCAGTAAGGAGGAGGTAACCATAAAGACTCTTGCAGAAATAATAAAGGTTGAAACAAAAAGTTCTTCCGAGATTTTGTTTGTTAATCCAGAGACTGTTTACAGTGAAGGGTTTGAAGATATGAACAGGCGCGTTCCGGATACTACAAAGATTGAAAAGATGCTTGGATTTTCGCCCAGATTTAAAATAAGGGAGATTATACGGGATATTCTTAACAATATTGAGAATTCAGGAAGAACCAGTAACCTGCTATGAAAATCTACAGGAAGTCTTATACGATATTTATAGTTCTTATTGCCGGTTTTATTCTCAGGCTGCTATACCTTCACTATTTTAAAGACACTGTTTTTTTCAACCCGTTTCTTCTGGACAGACATGACCAGAAAACTTTTATTCTGTGGGCACAGCAGATTCTCCAGAATCCATTGTATGTTCAGGGAAATGCTTTTTATATGGCTCCGTTCTATCCCTATTTCCTCGCCGCCATTTATGCCATTTCTTCTGGTAACATTGTAATAGTTTCAATCATCCAGTTGTTGATGGATGTTTTACTTTGTTACTTTATTTATTATCTGGGCTGCAGGATTTATAACGAGTGGATGGGAATTATTGCTGCTTTTCTTGCATGTTTTTACAGGACGGCCATAGTTTACTCGGCGACGGTTTTAAGTGACGGACTTATATATTTTCTTTATATTGCTTTCATCGCACTTGTATACTTTGCACTGCAGAAGCCTTCTTTTGCAAGGTGGTTGTTTGCAGGTATCGTTCTCGGCTTTGCCGCTCTGGCAAAACCTACAATAGCAGTCTACCTGCCGTTCCTTTTTATCGGACTTTACCTGTACCCCCAAAAGGATATTCTGCCCGGCAAATTTAATTATAAGTTTCAACCTGTTGTTATACTGGCAATCCTTCTTGCTGTTTCAGGTTTGACGATACTGCCCGTTACAATAAGGAATTACTTTGTGAGTGGGAAGTTTATACCTATTTGCACCAACGGTCCTGTGAACTGGCAGATAGGAAATAGTTCAGACTCCATTGGACTGTTCTACTATCCAAAGGGAGAACTTCTGAGTCCTTTTTCCTCTGGTTTCTGGAAATTATTTTTAACCAAAGTCAATTTATTCTTTACCAGTTATGAGTGGCCTCAGAATCTCAATGTCCATCTTATGGAAAGAGTCATCCCTGTTCTGAAGGGAGCATTTGTGAAATTTGGATTTATTGTTCCTGTCGGTATCGGGGGATTTTTGCTTCTGTTTAAGGATTGGAAGAAAAATTTTATTTTCATCACCTTTACACTTTCTAATATTCTGTGGGTTGTTCTATTTTTTATTACTGACAGATACAGACTGCCTGCTGTCGGCTGTTTTTCCGTCTGTGCCGCATATCTAATAGTATGGACAGTTGAAAAACTGAAAGAGAAAAAACTTCTTATCCCTGTTTCCTTATGGCTCTTTGTGGGACTGTTCGCTTTTTTTTTCAACACCATACCGGGCCCTCTCATCCCCGACGCTTCATACCTTATTTTTTCCAATATCAGCATAAGAAACATTAAATACGACCTTAAATACCACAATGGAGAAAAAGCACATAAAAAAGCACTCACATACTTCAGAGTTGCTCCTAACGACTACCAGTCCAATTATTTACTTGCATGCACATATTATGAAATTGGGAATGTAGAAAAAACAATAACCTTCCTCCAAAAAACACTACAACTCAAAACGGACTTTCAACCCGCACAAGAAATGCTGCACGACCTTGTGCGTTAGATTGCTACTATTTCTTTTTTTTGCCGGAGGATGTTAAAATAATTCAAAACGACCTGAACCTTCTTCTTTTCTCCCCTTTGAAAAAGAGGGAGTAAGGGCGATTTCTCTCCCCCTGTTTCTTTTTCCCTCTCCCCTCGGGGAGAGGATTCCTGCCTTCCAGAGTCTTGGCGTAGGAGGGAAGGTGAGGGGGAATATCAATGTGAGGGTGACAACACATGAACACCACAGATAAATTCGTAGAGGCAATAGGCAATCTTGGCGAGAGTCTTGGCTTGAACCGAACGGTCTGTCAGATATATGCCTTGCTTTACATGACACCGGAACCTCTTTCTCCAGCACAGATAGGAAGGCTTCTCTCCATAAGTAAGGGTAACGTCAGCATAAACATGAAAAAACTGGAAGAGTGGAATGCGGTAAAAAAGGTCTGGCTTAAGGGTTATGCAAGGAGTTTTTACACCGCAAACGACGATATGGAGGGCATTATATTTGAGAAACTTAAGGCCGGTTTACAGAAAAGAAACAATCTTTTAAAAGAATCCCTGTCTGGGATAAAGAAAACTATGAAACCCTCCGGTAAATCCGCAGATAGGAAACTGAGTCGTCACTACTCCTCGCGCATATCAAATGTGGAACGTCTGTTAAAACAATTAGAACTTTTCACACAGAACATAGACCTTCTTAAATCCCTCCTGAAAAAATAACCATCTGTTTATTTCCTCTACCTTGGGGGGAGAGGATTAAGGTGAGGGTGATATATTTTTGCTCTTCCCTCTTGACAAACTTGTTCAAATCGTTTAAAATATATTAAACAAACTGGCGATGTGAAAACAACAGTTTGGATTTGCACAAAACAGGAGGGTGTAACAATGGGAAAAACAGCCTTAATAACGGGGATAACAGGCCAGGATGGCAGTTATATGGCAGAATTTTTGCTTGAAAAAAAATATGAAGTGCATGGAATCATCAGACGTGCGAGCACCTTTAATACAGCAAGAATTGACCATATTTTTACGGACTTTCACAAACCACAAACACATCTGTTTTTACATTATGGAGACCTGACTGACGGAGGGCAGTTGAGCAACCTTATTTATAATATCAAGCCTGATGAGATATATCATCTGGGGGCGCAAAGTCATGTCAGGGTAAGTTTTGATATGCCGGAATATACAGGGGATATTACCGGTTTAGGTACGACCAGATTGCTGGAAGCGATAAGAAGAAGCGGAATAAAGACAAGGTTCTATCAGGCAAGCAGCAGTGAAATGTTCGGGGATGCTCCACCACCGCAGAGTGAAGATACGCCCTTTAAGCCCTGCAGTCCTTACGCCGCCGCCAAGGTTTATGCCTACTGGATGGTGAAAAACTACAGAGAAGGATATAACCTGTTTACATCTAACGGTATCCTGTTTAACCATGAATCTCCCCGCCGGGGTGAGACTTTTGTCAGCAGAAAGATAACGCGGGCAGTATCTGATATTCTCCGGGGAAAACAGGATGTTCTTTACCTGGGGAACCTGCAGGCGAAAAGAGACTGGGGATTTGCTCCTGAATATGTTGAAGCAATGTGGCTTATCTTACAGCAGGATAAACCTGATGATTACGTTATTGGGACAGGAGAATCTCATTCCGTGGAAGAATTTGTGGAGAGGTCTTTTTCTTATGCCGGACTGGATTGGAAGAAATATGTAAAGATAGACCCAAGGTATTTCCGTCCCAGGGAGGTAAACAATCTTATTGCCGATATCGGTAAGGCGAAGAGAAAATTACACTGGACACCGCAGATTACCTTTGAGAAACTGATAAAAATAATGGTGGATGCAGATATGAGAAACTGTGGATTGAATGGAAAAGGTGAAGGTGATAACATTTTAGAAGGTGTATTTCCGAAAAGGTGGTGGAAAAGGGATTAAATGATGAAATCTAAATCAGATAAATTTCAACCGAAGAGTCAAATTGGCGTCGGAGGTTTCATTTTTGGCAGCAGGGAGAAAAAATACATCAGGGATGTTATAAAATCAAACAGGTTATCTTATGGACCGATGACGCAAAAATTTGAAACGCTCTTTGCTAAAGAACACAACTGTAAATTCGGTGTCTTTTGTAACAGCGGTACCAGCGCTCTGCACATTGCACTATCTGCTCTGAAAGAAAAGTATAAATGGCAGGAAGGAGATGAGGTTATTGTTCCTGCGATAACGTTTATTGCCACTTCCAATGTAGTTTTACATAACAATCTGAGGCCTGTTTTTGTTGATGTGGATAGAAGAACCTATAACATAAACCCGTCACTGATTGAAGAAAAGATAACCCGCAGAACCCGGGCAATCATTCCCGTACATTTGTTCGGGCTGCCGGCAGATATGTCACCGATAATGGCAATCTGCAGGAAATACAAACTGCGTCTTATTGAAGATTCCTGTGAAACTATGTTTGCTGAATACAAGGGTAAAAAAGTAGGTTCATTTGGAGATATTGGTTGCTTTTCAACATACATAGCACATTTTTTAATAACAGGTGTGGGGGGACTCTGTATTACTGATAAACCTGATATTGCCGTAATGCTTAGAAGTCTGATAAATCACGGAAGGGATTCTATTTACATTTCAATTGATGATGACAGGAAAAAAGGATATCAACTATTCAGGATTGTAGATAAGAGATTTAAATTTGTCAGGTTAGGATACAG
>CAYORP010000032.1:0-14670 GCA_964406415.1 uncultured bacterium | reverse complement strand
AACGCTTTCGCTTTTCACCTTGTCTTATTACTGCCCTTCCGCACTCGCACCTCTCCCCTTTCCTTTTCTCTTATTCCTCATCCCTATAATTCTTATGTCGGAATTTCAGTTTAACCTTCCCGATGCAATTGTGCGATGAATCGCACCGCTACAGGATAAATACCACCGTTGCATTGAGACCTCTGGATGTGCAGTTTCGTCTTATCCGGATTTCCTGCTCCTTCTCAGTATCTTCTCTTCGTAAATAGTATAAAGCACCGGGATGAAGAACAGGGTAAAGAAAAAACTCACAACCAGTCCTCCGAGAATTGAAAACCCGAGGGGGACCCACATCTCCGAGCCCTCGCCCCTTGATAGTGCCAGTGGCGTAAGACCTAAAACAGTGGTGAGTGTGGTCATAAGAACAGGCCTGAGTCTTAACCTTCCGGCTTCCATAACTGCCTGATGCAATTCAACCCCCTGCTCTCTGAGTTGTTTTATGAAACTTACCAGTACAATACCGGTTTCAACTCCTATGCCAACCACCATGATAAGTCCGATAAATGAAATTATGGAAAGAGTGTTACCTGTCAGAAACAGAGCCCAGATTACTCCAATCAGGGAAAAAGGTATGGCGAACATAACAACAAACGGGTCAATCAGAGACTCAAACTGACCTGCCATAATCATAAAAACCAGTATTATGCCCAGAATTAGAGCAAGTGTTAACTGTGCAAAACTCTTCTGCTGTTCCTCAAACTCTCCTCCAAAATATATGGTGAAGCCCGGCGGCAGACTCAGGACTTCCAATCTTTCTTTTACCTCATTTATAACACCACCCAGGTCCCTGCCGTAGATTTCTCCCTCTATCTTTATGAGCCTTTCCCTTCCCTTCCTTTCTATTTTTAAAGGTCCTGCAGATTTCTCTATGGTTGCTATATCCGATAAGGATACCTGTCTGCCTGAAGGAAGAGGAATAAGCAGATTTTCCAGATTCTCAACCGTATTTCTATCTTCCTCTCTCAGTCTTACCTCAATATCGTATTCCTCCCCGGCTTCTCTGTAGTAGGTTGCCACTGAACCATGAAAACAGGTTGCCACGGTATCAGAGATACCTGCCACGTTCAGTCCGAGAACGGATGCCTTCTCTCTGTCTATTACTACCTGAAGTTCTGGTTTCCCCTCCTTTCTTGATATTTCAACGTCGGCTACCCCTTCTATGCTCTTCAGTATATCTGCTATTTTTTGTGAGGTCTCCCTTGCCTGTATCAGGTCATACCCTCTCAGTTCCACCGATACTGGCTTTGCCCCTCCAAACATAAGCGACCGCATTCCACCGGCGCTGTATAATACCTCTGTATCAGGGAAAACGTTCAATTTATCCTTCAGGTCATATGCTATCTGTCGTGGAGTCCTTTTCCTCTTTGCTTTGGAAACAAGTTTGATTCCTACCGAGCCGATATTGGAGCCTTCTTCTCCTCCTATAAGAGAAGAAAGTCCCCCTTCTCCCACTCCATAACGACAGTATGACATCTCTGCTTCGGGCACCTCATCATATATAATATCCTCTATCTTTTTGACTACCTCGCCTGTCTTTTCATATCTTGTTCCTACAGGAAGTGTAATTTTGAACTCTGCTTCGCCTTCATCAGTTTCAGGGATGAATGCCGTACCAACAAATTTTGCAAGAGATAGGCTTCCGATAAGAAAGAAGAGACTTAATAAAATCACTGTTTTGCGGTGTCTGAGTGCCCAGCCAAGAAGATTTTCGTAGGAATTGACTATCTTTCCAAACCACGCATCAGTGAAGAGAGATACTCTCTCTCCAATGCTTTTTCTTTTTGAATCGTCCCCTCCGGTCCTCCTGAAAGAGAAGAATTTTGAAGAAAGCATGGGGATAAGCATCAATGCAGTAAAAAGAGAGGCAATCAGTGCCATTGAGGTCACATAGGCAAGTTGTTTAAAAAAGATAGCCGTAATGCCTCCGGTGAACATTATGGGAACAAATATCGCCACCATGCACGAAACAGATGCAACAAGAGCACCGGCTACCTCTGTCCCCCCTGTAAGGCAGGAGTGTTTCAGTTCCTCCCCATTCTCAAGGTGCCGGTGGATGTTTTCATGGGTCACAATTGCGGCATCAACCACCATACCTATGGCTATCGCCAGAGAAGAGAGGGAGATAATATTTATCGTATACCCTGCCATAAACAGAAAGATAAAGGTAACAATGAGGGAAATCGGAATGGCGCTTGCTATTATGAGAGAGGACCGCAGGTTTCCCAGAAACATGAATATAATAAGCACAACAAGTATTCCGCCTGTCAGAAGCGTATTTTTCAGATTATCTATGGACCTGATGACCTGGTCGGAAGCATCCATTGCCAGATGGAATTCCACACTGGAAGGGATATTCTGTTTCAACTCTTCCAGTTTCTTAAAAACCCCTCTGCAAACACTTACTGTATTGGCATCCGACTCTTTCTGAACCATCAGTATCAAACCGGGGCGTCTGTTTACAAGGGTTTCCTGTGTAATCTCCTTGAAACTGTCTTTCACCGTGGCTATATCCTTTATCTTTACAGGGGTCCCATTATAGTTGGAGACAACAACGTCTTCAATCTCCTCCAACTCAAGTTCTTCAGGAACCCTGACAATGTAGTCTGTACCGCCTGTTCTGATATTCCCTCCGGGAGTGGAAAGATTTGATGCCCGCAGAATGTTTACCATCTGGCTGACAGACAGGTTGTATGCCCTGAGTCTCTGGCTGTTTAATTCTACGAGGATAGCCCTCTCCATTCCTCCCATAACCGATGCACTTGCCACTCCGGAAACACTTTCAAGAGGGATACATACTTCATCTTCAAGGATTTTTTTGAGATGCGGGAATGTCCTTTCGTCAGAACTGACTCCATATACAAGGGCAGGCATCATAGAGATATCAAGTTTAAGAATCATCGGGTCGTCAGCATCTTCAGGTAGAACCGCCTTAACCATATCAATCTTGTCCCTCACATCATTAATTGCATTGTCAAGGTTGGCTCCCCAGTTAAATCTTAAGGTTACGCCCGAGATACCTTCCGAAGAAAAGGCTTCTATCCTGTCAATGTCCTCAACTGTGGCAAGACTCTCTTCGGCAATACGGGTAACCCTTTCTTCAACCTCTTCCGGGCCTGCCCCTTCATAGGTTGTCAGGACCATAATGGTAGGGATTTCAATATCCGGAAGCATTTCCAGCCCGAGGCGGGATAGTGAAACTGCTCCAAGTATGATGATTCCGAAGAAAATCATCGCAGTCGTAACTGGTTTTTTAACCCCTATTCCCGGAAGATTCATTTTGTTATCTCCTGTCTGTTTACAATTAATATCCTCTCACCGCTTTTTACCGTATGCTGGCCTTCAACAACAAGTAAATCTCCCTTTTCAAGACCTGACACAACCTCTATCTTCTCCCCTTCTTCCAGCCCTGTTATAATCTGTCTGAGTCTAACTCTGTCCCCTTCCGCCACAAAGACATGCTTTCCGTCCCCTCCCTCAATTATGCTGTCAACCGGAATAACAAGAACGTTATTTCTTGAATTAATGACAATCTCCGTTCTTGCAAACATCCCGGGCTTTAAACTTCTTTCAGGGTTGCTTACCAGAATTTCAACCTGTGCGGTTCTTGTCTGAAGGTCTATCACAGGAAAAATGTTGTAAACCTCCCCGTAAAATACCTTATCAGGGTGGGCATCAAGAGTTATCTCCGCTCTTTGACCTTTCTTCACCCTGCTTATCTCTTTTTCCCCGACTGGAACTGTCACTTTTACCTTCTCTGCATCCACTATGGTTACCAGTGGCGAACTCTTGGTCATAGAAGATTCTGTTACAATCTCTCCTTCGTCTATAAACTTTCTTGAGATTACGCCGCTGATGGGAGCAGTTATTTTTGCATCCTTTAACCGCATCCTCACAAGGTCCATCTGAGACCTCAAACTATCAGCGCTGTAGGTTGCGGACTCAAGAGCGGTCTTTGTATCGTCAAGAGTTTTCTCTGCGACAACCTTTTGCTCAAACAATCTTTTCATCCTTTCATAGTCTTTTTGCAGACTCTCAAGTTTAATCTCCGCGGACCGCAACTGACTCTCTATCTGCTTTACCGTGAGGACGGTCTTTTCATAATCAATCTGAGCAACCATATCGCCCTTCCTGATATACTGGCCTTCCTCCACAAAAATCCTTTCAACTCTTCCCGTAACCTCGGGATATATTGTCACCTCAGCCCAGGGTCTGATATCTCCTGAGACCAAAATTCTCTCCCGGACATCGGCAGTTTCAACATCTGCCACCTTGACTGGAATTCCGGTATCTTCCTTTACCTCATTCAATGCTTCCTTCCCTCGCTGTTTAATCATCACCACTACCAGAATTATGAGGACAGATAAACCCAAAAACACAACCTTCTTTTTTTGTAAAATATGCATTTTTCCCTCTCCTGAATTCTACATCCCCTAAATCCTGCTTCACCCTCCTTCTCGTCTCTTCCTCTCCCCTTGGGGGAGAGGATTAAGGTGAGGGGTGCTTTTGTCCTCCCCTTTGGAAAAGAACTCTCGCCTATTTTCTTACCACCCCTGCTGATTTCTCCAGTTCGGCATATGCAATCTGATAATCATATAATGCCTGATAGTATTTATTTATGGCGGTTGTCAGAGAGGTCTGTGCTTCCAGCACATCCGCTGTCGTAACCATACCTTCCCTGTAAAGGATATCTGTCACGCGCAGATTCTCTTCCGCTTTTTCCATGGATTTTTTTGACGATTCTATCTGCTTACCGGCTGTCTCAAGATTCAGGTATGCAGCCCTGACCTCCAGTTCAATAGATTTTTTCAGAAGGGCATACTGATTTTCTATCTCTTTTTTCTGATGTCTCGCCTTCTGAACCCTGTATCTTGTCTCACCCCAATTCCATATGTCAAATTCCAGAGCGAGACCCACATTCCAACTGTTCTGCCATTCATCAACTGGAGACTGTGAACCTCTGTCCCACAGGTAGTTGCCAAAAAGGAAAACCTGCGGCATGTACCCACTTTTTTCTGTCTCTATGTTATACCCGTAAACCTTTACTACGCTTTCCACTGCTCTCAACTCGGGCCTCTGCTGATAAGATAGTTCTGTCCAGTACTCAAAACTGTTTTCCCCTTTCCGCCGTTCCAGAACATCCTCAACCTCAAACTCTGATGAAAGCGGCTGGTTGAGTAAAAAACTGAAACTTGACTTTGACAGTGCAAGAGAATTCTCGGCCTGGATAATCTGCTGTTCGGTATCTGCAAGAAAAACCTCTGTTTTTAAGACGTCCATTTTTGTGACAAGCCCTTCCTTGAATAACGTCTCCGCGATTTTCAGGTGCTCCTGAGCCATATCTTTCAAACTGTTAACGGTCTGTACGCCTCTTTTTGCCTTCAGTATGGAAAAATAACCCTTTTTTACGTCAAAGGATAGGTTCTGCACAACGGTCTGTCTCTCAAATTCCGTTCTCTGGATATTTTCCTTCGCCTGCAAATATACAGCTCTAAGTCTTCCCCCGGTATACAGCGGCTGGCTGAGGGCAAGCCCGAAATTATAAAGGTTTGCATCGGCAACAATGAAGGGCATCCCGCCGAATTCCATCACCTGCTCTTCATCCAAACGCGTATAGGTGAAAGACGAAGAAAGTTTTGGGAGAAAGAATGTAAATGCCTCCTCTCTGGAATATTCCGCCTGTTTAACCATCTCTGAACTTACATTTACCTGCAGATTATTCGCCAGTGCAGTTTCAATGCTTTCCTCAAGAGTCAGTAATTCCCCTGCGATAACAGCACCGGCAAAAGAGAAAAAAACAGCCACCATAAAAATCCTCTTCATAATATGAGTCCCCCGAAATTGTAAAATATTTACCTCCTGAGCAAGCCCTGCAAAAGAATATTCGCCAGGTTCTTCATCTTCTTTCGTGAGTTCCTTACGTCCTTTTCCTTGAGATAGAAATATTCCAGTCCTTTCAAAACATCAAGAATGTTCATTGCGGTAAGATGTGTATCTCCTATGGTGAAAACCCTCTGCCTGACACCTTCCTTAAGTATCTCATCTATCACTGCCAGTTCCTCCCTGTCAATCTCGGTCCTCACCTCTTCAATCTTTTTGTAGTTTTCAAGGTACTCTTCTGCCAGAAAATTGTAGATGGATGCACGGGATTGGACGGCAAGGATTCTATCTTCAATATACGCAGAAAACTTTTTCGCCGGGGATTCCCGCATATCTGCAATCTTTCTCAGTTCTTCTTTTCCCCTGCTGATTTCCATCCCGGCCACCGCCTGAAAAAGTTCATCCTTGTTCTTAAAATAGTAGTATGTGGAACTCTTCGCCCTGCCCAGCGCCCTGGCAATATCATCCATCGTGGTCTTTTTAAAGCCATAACGTGCAAACATCTCCTGGGCAACCTTAATAATTGCACTGCGTACATCCTGATACAGTCTTATCTTCTCCATTTTTTATCAACCATTTGACCAAAATAGTCTAAAAGTCAAGTATACCGTTTTTAGAATCAGGTGTCAATATTATAACAAGGTTTAATCTTTTTGTTACTCCATAAGACGGCGGAGGGTCTGGGATTCTGCGAGGAACTCGTTAAGGGACATCTCTTTGACGAAATTCAGGCCTCTGCTTGCCCTTATGCGTGCAAACTCGCTGGCACCGAAAAAGTCCCTGCCCATAACCTTTTTCAGGAATCCATTCTGTTCAACCATAATCTTCTGTGCAAGTTCCGAGAAGGGTCCGTCATACTCATAACTGGGGAATGATGCACTTCTCTGGGAAGCAAAACAGATGTCAAAAGCACTTTTCATAATGGCAAGTGAGTTCATTGAAACAGGAATGTAGATATTGACGTCAGAAGGATGGAACCTGTACCATATGTTTCTGTATCCCCATACCTTCGGGCTCTTACCTGTTGTGGAAGCATACTTTTTCAATCCCTCAGTGATAACCTGAAGTACCTTGTAGTGGGTATCAGGCCCGGTGCCTTCAGGGTCAAAGGCAACGGTTACAATGTCAGGTTTTACTTTTCGCAGTACCGAAAGAAAAGGCTTTACGTCACGTTCCCACTCGGGCTGTGGGGTGAATATGTCCCCTGTATAAAAACCCAGACGCAGGTGGAAGATATTTTTACAACTGAAACCGAGGTGAGCCCACAGCAGTTCTTCCTCCCACTCCCTGAGCATACCCTTTACCTTCTGCATTTCAGGTATGTCTTTTTTCCCTGGATAAGACCTCTGTATTTCACGTTTCAGTACCGCAGTTTTTTTCAGAACCTCTTTCGGTTCGTACGTACCTGCAACCTCAGCAATGTTTCTGAAAACCCTTCTTGCCTCCGCCTCCCTTTTAATCTCTTCGCTGTTCGCGGCAACCCCGTCAAGATAATGGTATATATCCCTGTTCTTGCCGACAGTATTGTCAGGATTGAAATAGTCTTTTTCGCTTAAAGGTTTTTTAAGTCTTCCTGCCTTGAAACAGGACTCCATATTTTCAAGCGTAAAGAGTACATAACCATTGGTGACCGAGGTAAAGCCGCTGGTCAGGGTGGCAAAAAAGTGAGAACTGGAAGGTTCTCTCACCAGATGCAGTATGTACGGCAGGTAACCGAGCATGATATCATCGTGGTGAGGTGCGGTATGCAGGAAAACCGTATCAGGTATTCTCTGTATACCCCTGTACAGTCTGCTTTTAAAATCCCTGCTGATTTTTTCCGTAGTTTCCTTCAGCCGCAGTCTCTCTTTTTTTTTCAATAATTCTTTACCGAATATATCCTGCTCAACGTCTGATATCAACATGTCCTTAATTTTTTTGTTATGGTTGTAGGAAATATCTACCAGTATTTTTTCTCTCTCCCATTCAGGGATTTTTCTAAATCCTCTGAGTCTCACAAGCCTCCTGCCGGTAAGACCTGACGCCGCTCCCGAGGTGAGATAAAACCTTGTGCCTTTTATCCTGTGCAGTGCAGTCGCAGGATATAAAATGTCAGGGTTGTTTTCAACCGCATCCCTCACAACACCTGCCTTGCTCTCCCCTGCCGCTATAATAATGGCGGTCACCGACGGATTTTTCGTAATGGTCTTCAGGCCGATTGTCATAACAGCCCTGTCTCTTGCTATCTCAATACCACCAAGGTCAACCGCAGAAGATGCTGCGGTTTCATAGTTTATGTTCAGAACCCTTGTGGTGGAGTTGTGGTTTGAGCCCCTTATGTTAAAGGCAATGTGTCCGTCAGGTCCAATGCCGCCCAGGAAAAATCCTATGCCTCCCAGTTTCTCTATCCTGTCCTCGTATTCCATCGCAAACCTGTCTATACCCCGTACTGCCTCTTCCTGTCTTTCTTCCTGTTCGTTTTTCGGTTTTCTGTAACGAAGTGACAGGTCAACCTTACCATCTGGAAACACTGATGCAAGTTTTTCTCCTGACAGAACACCTGTCGTCCATGTATCCATAAACAGGGCCTTTCGGGGATTCATCCCGAAGTCCTTCATGTAAAACTGCCTGATGTAGTAGTTAAAACTGTTTTCCCTTCTGGGGTCTATTGGATAAAATTCATCTATCTGGACAAAACAGTAATCCCTCATATCCGGCCTGCGGGAGACATCAATGCCCCAGGATATCAGTTCTCTCTTTACACCTTTTTTGTCCCAGTTTTTAAGATAATAACCGGTCCACTTTATGAAGTGTTCGGGGGTCTTTCCTGTGGGCAGAGATATGACACCTTCAGGGTTAAGTTGCAGCCATTCAAGAAATCTCAGGGATACCATCTTACCCAGAGTAGGAAAGTTGGGCACCTCAAGAACCTTTATCTTTTCATAAGGAGGATACATAATCTTTTTCCTGAACGTCTCAACCGCAATATCCTCCACCTTTGAACAGTTATTGTATTCTTTCATAAGTATTATTATATCATATACACCTTAGTCATTAGGAAGACTGTCCTACCGCATATAACGGACTTTTATTCCCCGAGGGATATCTGCCTTAAACCTACCGTTTTGCACCTCAATCCCTATATTCCCATGGGCCGTTTTTATTGATAAATTCATCCTGTCAAAGTTGAGGGGATTCGGGGTTATTTCTATCTCTTTCCAGTTAGCAGAAACGGGCCTTATCCCGCCTATAATTTCAACAAAGTGGACTATGGGATGCGCACTCCATGCGTGACAGAGAGAGGAATAACCGGGTTCAGGATTCCATATTTCCCAGCAGGTCGTTGCACCTTTATCAAGCATCATACCCCATCTTCTTTTTATAAAATCCACGATTATCTTTTCGTATCCCCCCACCTTCTTCAGCGCTTCTATAATGTAGTAGTAATAGAAAGGGCTTCCCTCAACGATATCCGGATGTTTGGAAGGTTCAGGTTTCATGGGGGGTATCAGAATTTTGTCTGCCCACATCCTGTGATAATTTTTGTTCAGGTCTAACAAAATTGCCCAGGTATGTACATGCTGGCTTATCTTCTTTATCTGCCGTTTCTTTACTGTGTCATATCCGTCCCAGAAGACCTTTTCTTTTTTATCCCAGAAAACTTTTCTAATCTTTTTTTCAAGGTCAGAAGCAAGGCTGAGATAGAATTTTTCTTTTGCCTTTTTGTTAAGAATAAAAGATATCTCAGCCATTGTCCTCAAAGTATTTAGATACAACAGGTTAAAAAGGCAGGAAAAACCCTCTTTATATAAAGGTGCCCAGTCTAAAAATACCCACCATTCGGGCATCTTGCCTAAAAGGTAGTTTTTCTCAGTATAATCGTAAAAGAAATTTATGGATTTTTCCATCCTGTCATACTGCTCTCTCATAAGTGAGATATTTCCTGTATACCTATAATAGTCAAGATGTGTGTGTATCCATGTCATGGTAAAATCAGGAAGGATACATCCCACTGCAGTTGTAGGAAAGTGTCCGAAGGTTAAACCATTGGAAATCTGAGACTGCCCTGCCTGTTTTATCCCCCTTCTGAACAGTCTCATATCACCAAACGCATAATAGGTATTTGCCCCCTGTACCCGTGCATCACCCCACCACTGTGCCTGCTCCCGCCAGGGACAGTCAACATATGCATCAAGACTGCAGCATATCTGTGTCCTTATGCACATCTCCCATATTTTATTTATACTGTCATCAGATGTTTCAAATACTGTTTTATTTTCAAATGGATATGAGGTTTGTCTCACATATAGCCTGATTATCTTAAGGGGTTTCTTAATCTGCCTAACTGTCAGGGCAAGATACCTGAACCCATGTATGGCAAAGGTCTCAAAGTTCTGTAATCCTTTTCTTAAGGTGTATCTGTCAGAGACTGTAACCTTGCAGCCTGTTGCAGTATCCTGTACACATAAGTGCCTTCCGTCAAGAAGTTCGGCGGTTGTAAAATCCAGGACCTCTCCGCCGTTTCCTTCCACTGCCACCCCAAGAAAACCCGCTACCTCCTCGCCAAAATCAACTATCATAGTAACACGTTTCCCGGAATGGAAAGGACTGACCGTTGAAAAAGAGCTGTCTGCCCTGAACATATTTTCCAGGTTCTTCACCTTTGAGATGCCAGACTGTCCACTCTTTTTTTCTTCGATATAAACAGCAGTGAGGTTTCTTGCATCTTCCCAGTTTCTTGAACAGTTACCATAGTGAGAAAAAATTACCTGCTTAAAATCTTTCACCTCTTCTTTCAGCAAAGGTATCTCTCTTTCTTCAAATCCAAACCACGGGGCACAACCGGACTTCCTCCAGACCGGCTCTTTCCAGCCGTTTTCGTTGAGTTTTATTCCTGTTCCCGGTAACATCCAGTCCTTTTCAATCAGACGGGCATCATAATTTTCCTGAAAGCCAATCTGGACTGTTCTCCTGAGCATATTCTGCCTGTGACCTGAACACTTCTTAACAAGATATCCACTGTTCATCCCTGTCCCGATGTCAACATCTCCTGTTCTGCCTTCAACAAGCAGACCTTCTGCCCCTGCATATATTGACTGGTATGTTCCGTGACCATACTGGTGGACAAGAACTGCAATGACATTCCCCCCTTTTTTCAGATATCCTGTTATATCCACGGTATCAAAGGGATAACTCTCCGGATAGCCCCTTGCAGGCCCATAACAGACATAATTACCGTTGACGTAAAGTTTGTACCTTGAATCCGCAGTGATATTTATTACCGCAGGATTTTTAGGCAAAGCGTCAAGGTGAAATTCCTTTCTGGCAAGCATAAATGTATTTACGTCATCATAACCAACGTGGTCATACCATATCCAACCCGCATCCTTAAAAAATGTCTGTTTGTCCATCATCCCTCCTGTTTTACTCCATACAGTTCAGGCGCGCGGGTGCGCTTTGTTGTAAAAATACCTGAGCCGCTCCACGGTGAGGTGGGTATAAATCTGCGTGGTGGTGATACGTTCATGTCCTAAAAGCTCCTGTACCGTCCTGAGGTCTGCACCCCTGTCAAGCAGGTGTGTGGCAAAACTGTGCCTGAAGGTATGAGGTGTAACATTTTTGCCGATACCTGCCTTCCTGGTATATTTGTTCACAAGACGCTCTACCCCCCGGTCGGTCAGAGGCCTCCCATACTTGTTCAGGAAAACCCTCTCCGCCTTTTTGTGCGGTCTTCTCTCAAGATACTCTATCAACGCCTTCATCGCAGGCCTGCCCACAGGGACAATCCTCTCCTTCCTTCCTTTACCCTCCACCTTTATGGTCTCTTCCAGTATGTTGACATTCTTCATCTCAAGGGAGGTTAACTCACCAACCCTTATGCCCGTAGCATAAAGCATCTCCAGGACAGACCTATCCCTTAAGGTCTGCCATCCATCACCTTCCGGGGTCTCTATGACCTTTACCACCTCCCCTACGGTAAGAAATTCAGGCAGGTGCTCAGGCACCTTCGGACTGTACAAAAGAAGAGCGGGATTTGTCTTTATCAGGTCCCTTGAAGATAAAAACCTGAAAAAGGCCTTTATACTTGCCACCTTGCGTGCAATGGTTTTTTCCCTGTATCTTCCCTTCTCTTTAAGTGAGGATAAAAATCCCAGAAAGACGGGATAATCAACCCTTGCAAGGGAGTTGATTTTATTCTGTTTGAGAAACCTGATAAACTGCTTTAGGTCGGTTTCGTATGCCCTCGTGGTATTTACAGAAAAATCCTTCTGGTGGGCAAGATATCCAAGAAAGTTCTTCAGCACCTGTTTCATGCTCTTAGCCGTCAGTCAATACTGCCTTTTGTTGAAGGGATAACTTTCCCTTCCATCCTAACTGCATCTTTCAGCGCAAGAGCCAGGGACTTGAATATTGACTCGTTGATGTGATGCAGGTTTTCCCCATAGACAAGGTTGACGTGCAGTGTAATAGCACTGTGGGTTGTAAAACCTTTAAGAAACTCCTTTGCATCCTCTGTTTCAAAACTGCCTTCCCGTCCCCTGACAAAAGGTACGTTGAAGACCAGCATAGGACGTCCGGATATGTCCAGAGAGGTGTTGACGAGAGTTTCATCCATAGGGGCGGAAGCAAAACCGTATCTCTTTATCCCCTTTTTGTCTCCGAGTGCCTTTTTCACAGACTGCCCCAGACAAATGCCCGTATCCTCAATCAGGTGGTGTGTATCCACATGCAAATCTCCTTTGGCCTTTATCCTGAGGTTAAAAGAAGAGAACCTTGCAAAAAGGTCAAGCATATGGTCAAGGAAACCAACCCCCGTGGATACATCGCAGGCACCCTGACCATCAAGGTTTATCTCAACCGATATATCCGTCTCTTTAGTCTTGCGTGCTATCTTTGTTTTTCTTTCCATCGTTTTACCTCACATAAAAGTTCTGAAAATACCTTAATGCTAACCGGGAATTTTGAAGTTCAGTTCTATGGCTTTTTCAAACTCCGGTACCTCAAGAAAACTCTCTCTTGTTTTTCCGTCCTCATCAAGAAAGAGAGATAGATACTGCAGCATATCATTTCTACCTTTCAGCCATACGGACAGTTCCTTGTTATACTCTGCTTTCTCTATCCTGTAGAAGGTTCTGTTTTCCGCGTAACTGCTGATATAGTCGTAACTTTTAAACGTATGCGGGATATTCTTAATCCCGTCCGATATGCCACCTACAATCTCTTCCCAATGTTTCAGTGGTATGTATCCAATCCTCTGTTCATGAAGCATCAGACACCCGAAAAACCCGTTTTCAAGTCCTCTGGCAATCTGAAAGACACCTCTCTCTATCGCTTTTTTGACGTTGATGGAAGAACTCTCATTCCAGAACCTTGTGCACTTGCATAAAAAGTCCATATCAGGGACATTGGAATCCATAATGCCCGGATGAGAGGTCACGTTAAAAAAATCCTTGTCTTCAGGGATAGGGCTGAAAGAAAAAGATGGCTTGTTATAAGGTTCCATGTTCCATGAATGTGCAGAAGGGTCAGACCAGGGCTTACCCACCCTTATGGGATTCATAAGGTACCTCTGTCCCCTCTTTTTAAGATATGGCAGAGCCCTCAGTCCAATTTCACCGAAGTGTGCATTTACGGTTTTAGAGGGGGTCACAGCCCACTCTGAAAACCTTCTGTCAACCTTCTCAAAGTTTTTCTCAAGAACACCTTCAGAAAATTCCTCACCGTTGTGTTTCATATAGACAGGAAACTCATTAACATTCTCCGGGTCCTTGAATGCATGTGTGGAAAACTCTGCAAGTCCGTCGTGATGCTTCTCCCTCAGATATTTCAGGTCCCTGTCCTGTATATCATCAATGAAAAGCCCTGCATTGGGGATAAACCCATACCTGTTAAAAATATCCAGCCACCTGAGTTCTTCAACGGTCTCCTTATAAATGGCCGCGGGGCTTCCAGAAAAAGACACGTCATCAATTCTTGCAGTGATGAAAGGCGGCATCGCCTTCGTTATAAACGGCTTCTTCGCTGACCATGAAATGCTGTTGCGGAACAGACCGTCCAACCCCTGAGTAAAACCCAGGTTTTCGTCCTGCCACAATGAGGCGGATACAAGGAAGAACACCACCCTGCCCTTACCTGTTTTTTTATAGAGGCCGCAGACATTATTTTCTCCGTCCAGTAGCAAAGGACTCCAGTCAACAGAAACTGGCACAGGGTAACCCAAGACCGGGTTTTTCAAGGTAATTTCCTGCTGTGCAATCCAGTTAACTATCCTGTTGTCGGGATGAATCTTTAAAAGTGAAATCTTTTCTGAAATCCCTTTTTCAATACCGAGAGAATTCAGAAAAGACGGCGGGTACCAGTCAAGGTATCCGTCCAGAACCAACAGCCCCATACCCCTGAATAGCATCTTGAGTATAGCATTTGTTTCTTCAACATTGAGGGACTTCCCTATACCTTCCTGCCCTAAAACCAAAAGGTGCGTGTCTGCAAGTTCCTCATGGGAGATTCTCTGACGTGACAGGTCTATAATCTCATAATAGACCCCGAAATGCTCCAACGCCCGTGAAATGGACTTGTATACCCTCCTGTAGTTAACCGGCTGTCCGGAGTCAACGACAAGTTTTGTCTTCATATATATTCCTTATGCAACTTCTTCACCACTATTATAGTAAATGCTCACTGAACTACGTTGAAGTTAACAGGACAAAAGGTGATGAATTTCAGTGCTCGGAAACAGGCAGAGCCTTATCTCCAGCACAGGTAAGAACTACGGTG
>CAYORP010000031.1:0-25374 GCA_964406415.1 uncultured bacterium | reverse complement strand
GCGGAGGATTTATTGTTGTTACTCCCGGGGTGCGTCCTGCCGGTGCTTCAACCGACGGGCAGAAGCGTTTTGTTACTCCCTCTGAGGCAATAAGAGCAGGAGCAGACTATCTCGTTGTGGGCAGACCTATCAAGAACGCCCCGGACCCCCGTGAGGCGGCATTATCAATTATAGAGGAGATGAGGGAAGGCTATAGTAAGACATAAAGACCTGAAGGTTAATAAAGACTTGTAAGCATCCCTAAGTATCTGACGTAGAAAGAGATTACGACATATCCTATATAAAGGGCAACCAGAAGATACACCGCCACGGGCATAATTTTAAGAATCTGTTCAACGGTAATGTTAACCTCATCTGTCAGATATCCTGACACCTTTTTCAGCGTCTCCTCAATAGTTCCGCTTACCTCCCCTGTTTTCAACATGTCACAGACGACAGCAGGGAACCATGGTTTGCCGCAGAAGACCTCGGACATGCTGCCGCCTTTTCTTAAAAGAGGCAACAAGGTCTTTATGTCGTTTTTTATAACAGTATTTCCCACTGTTCCTGCGGCAACCTCCACTCCCCGGATAATGCCTGCTCCGGCAGTGTAGAGCGCAACAAATGATTTTAAAAACCTTAAAACCTCTATCTTTATAAGCAATTTCCCGAAGAAAGGTATCTTCAGAATTATTCTGTCTTTCTTCTCAATGAGGACAGGGGATTGTTTTGAATACCTGAAGAAGAAAACAGCGGAGAAAAACAAAAGGTATATCAAAAACAGAGGTGGGAAGATTTTTATTAAGAAGGCAGCAATACCCTGCAGGAAAAGGACAGGTACAGCGGGTATCAGTATGGCAAGGTGCAGTAAAATGACAGGATATGTCAATCCGCTGATTATCTTATTTTTTATCCCTGTCATAAACTCAAAGTATTCAGCAAGATTTAAAAGACTTTCCGGCAGGCTGCCGGAATTTTCTCCTGCCTCAACCACGCCAATTTCAAACTCCGTGAAGACCTCTGGAGACAGAAGTTTCATCTGTCGCGTGAAGGGATTTCCTTTTGCGACCCCTGAGTGAAGTCTGGAGGTCACGGAAGATATGTCCGGAGAGGAATTTTCTGTCAGGTGGTGTAGTGCTCCTGAAATACTGAAACCTGAGGTAAGCAGGGTACTCAACTGTCTGTAGAACGTTCTTTTTGTATTCGCATCCATGAGAACCTATATCAGCGGGAAAGGTTGCCTTCAAAGACGCCGTCCATAAAGAGTTTCAGTTTTTCACTGCGGCAGGAATGTTTGAGTTTCTGTATCGCTTTTGCTTCTATCTGTCTTATCCTTTCTCTGGTTAACTTAAAATAGTTTCCCACCTCTTCCAGTGTTCTCGGGTATCCTTCTTCATCCAGACCGAATCTAAGCCTAACTATTTTTTCCTCGCGCTCATCCAGGATTGAAAGTGCCTTTTCCAGTTCCTCTCTGAGCAGTGCGTGCTTGGCGTGTTTCAGAGGGTCAGGGTTTTCATTGTCCTCAATAAAATCGCCTATGGTAGTTCTTTCTTCATCTCCGACAGGCATATCCAGGGATATGGGGTCGGGTCTCATTGACTTCTTTATTGTTTTCACTTTGTTTACGGACAGATGCATCCTCTTCGCAATGTCTTCATTTGTAGGTTCGTCGGTTTTTGCCTGGGAAAGATTTGCCTCAATCTTTTTTACCTTGTTTATCTTCTCAATCATATGAACCGGTATTCTTATCGTTGCAGAGTGGTCTGCAATCGCCCTTGTTATGGCCTGCCTTATCCACCAGGTTGCATAAGTGCTGAATTTAAATCCAGTTCTGTATTTAAACTTTTCAACTGCCTTCATCAAACCTATGTTGCCTTCCTGTATCAGGTCAAGTATTGAGAGTTTAGGATTGCTATACCTTTTGGCAATATTTATTACAAGTCTCAGGTTTGAACTTATCAACCGGGACCTCAGTTCAAGAAGTTCTATTTCACATCTTTCGTAACACTTCCTGCCGGTATATTTTTGTTTTTGCATCTGCTGAAGTTTCTTTTTTGAGTCTTCAATACCCTTGGCTATAAAAACCTCTTCTTCATGTGTGAGCAGTGTATATGTTCCTGCCCCTTTAAGATATGAACGGAGAGGATTACGGGCCTCGTCGGTATCTATCTTTTTCTCTTTCTCTATGGGGAACGGCTCTTCCTCATCTATGTCAATGTCCCATGATTCAAGTTCGTCAAACAATTCAAGGATTGCATCCTGGTTGGTCATATCCATGGGAAGTATGTCATTAATTTCGTCCCATGACAGGTGTTTTTTCTTTTTCCCCAACTTCACTATCTCGGTAATTTTATCTGTTTTTTCTTTTTTTGACAGATTTTGCTTTTTTCCCACTCTGGTCATTTTTCAGTCCTTTTTCAATTCAAAGAGCAAACTTTGCATTTTGATAAGTTCCTCATTATACGGAGTCCCGTTGTTTTTTTTCTCCGCTATCCTTTGTTTCATTTCATTAACCTGTCTGTAAACACAGGACCTGTGAATTTTTTTAAGGCAGTCCTGAAATATCTGTTGTTTTCTGTCTTCAATAAGAGGCGGTCCTGGCTTAACAGTGACTTCAGAAATCCAGTTCCCGGTTTCCGTATCTACGTTGCTTATAAGATTTGCTGGAGTTATGTTTATGTTGTTCGCAATCAATTCCTTTGAGGTTGTGGCGACAAGTTTTATCCTTTTGGTCAAAAGTCCCTTCCATTCCATAAGTTGGCTCCAGAAATTGCTTTCAGACAGCAGAATTTTTATCAGCAGGTTTTCTGCTGAATCGTTGGGAGAAACTGTTTTTTTTTGAACTTCATCCCCTCTGGTTCTTTCAATCTTTCTCATATCTTGAAGATAGCCCGTCAGGATATTCTCTTTTAACCCAAGTTTATCCGCGAGTATTTTCATATATTCATATTTTTCAATTTCATCAGAGATGACAGATATAAACCTCAAAATTTCCTTTGCAACAACAGACTTCCCTTTTGGGGTGTTGATATCGTTTTTCTTGGATTCTACGTTGAAAACAAAATCAAGGAAGTTTTTAGACTCTCCCATCAATTTCTTAAAGGTATCAATTCCATATTCGTCGACAAACCTGTCCGGGTCAAAATTAACAGGGAGAAGGCATATCTTTGTTTCAAAACCTTTGCTCAGAACACTATCAAGATTTCTTAAACTTGCCTGTATCCCCGCCTCGTCGGAATCAAAGACAAGCAGTATCTTATCAGTAAATCTTTTGAGAAAATAAAGATGGGCATCGGTCAACGAAGTTCCCATAGGTGCCACGCAGTTTTCAATCCCATTGCTGTAAAGTTTCAAAACATCAAAGTATCCTTCAACAAGCAAAACGAATTTTTTCTCTCTTATGGCATCTTTTGCCCAGTTCAGGCCATACAGAAGTCTACTTTTGTTAAAGACGGCATTCTCACCGGTATTTAGATATTTAGGGAGAACTGTGTCGTCAAGAGCTCTCCCGCCAAAGCCCGTTATATTTCCCCGGAAGTCAAATATGGGAAACATTATCCTGTGCCTGAAAACATCAACGCCGTTTTCGTTTAACAATCCTGCACTTAAAAAATCTTCCCTGTTCAAATTATTTTCACTGATTTTTTTTGACAGGTAATCTCTGTAATTAGGAGCAAATCCGAGGGAGAATTGACTGATTTCTTTTTCAGTGAGGTTCCTTTCAAAAAAATAATCCATTGCCATTTTACCCTGTGGGGAGAAAAGAGCCTCTTTGTAAAATTTAGCGGCAGATTCATTAGCCCTGATAAGTTTTGTCTTCTTTTCCTCATCAGCCGGTTTATATCCGGAGATGTCTACCTTAACCCCCGCTTTTCTGGCGGCAGAAATAACTGCCTCCGGGAAAGACAGGTCTTCAATGGCCATAATAAACTTGATTACATTACCCCCGATTCCACATCCGAAGCAATGAAATATCTGTTTTTCGGGATTCACTACGAAGGAGGGGGTCTTCTCCTCGTGAAAGGGGCACAACCCTTTAAAATTTTTCCCGGATTTTTTCAGGGCTATGTACTCTGAAATTACCTCTACAATATCAAGTTTGTCTATTATGGTATCTAATTGCGAGGATGAAACAAACTCTTTTGCCATATAATCTTAGTCCACCTTTATTATTTTTGCCAGTAAGAAGTTATACCCACCTCTGTTTTATATGTCAAGAGTTTGAAAGATTACAGAATTACTGGAGAATATCAGAAGAGATATCCGTATTTTTTACCGAATCCGATGAGACTTTCAAAAGAGGAAACTCCGGAGGTTGCGCCTATGGATGTGGCAATCTTAGCACCTGTCAGATTTGCCAGCATCCCGCATTTTTCAAAAGAGAATTTCCTGGACAGACCTGCGATAAATCCGGCCGCATAAGCGTCTCCGCACCCTGTAGTGTCAGCAACCTCTATGTCTAACGCTTTGAAATAGTGTTTCTCCGAACTATTCATTATAAAAGAGCCTTCTTTTCCCATCTTTAACCCGACATTCCTGACACCTCTCAAAAGGAGAAAAGAGGCAATATCCTCTGGAGTATTTTTGCCCGTAATCATCCGGGCTTCTTCTATGCTGGGAAGGAAATAGTCCACATAGGGCAGGGCTTTTGTGATTGAAGTCAGCCATTTACCCGATGAATCCCATGCTGTGTCAAGGCAGGTTGTAAGTCCTGCCTCTTTCGCTTTTTTGAGGACTTCTGCCGTCGGGTCACCGTCAAATTTAGGCATTAGAAACGTTCCTGCAATGTGAAGTATGGAGAATTTTTTTATAAAGTCAAAGTCTATCTCCTCTATTTTCAAGTCTGCATTTGCTCCCACTGAATGTATAAAAGAGCGTTCGCCGTCTGAATTAATAAGGACTGCCGTACCTGATGTATTTGTGCATTCGCTTTTCATTATTCTGGAGACATCTATACCTTCTTCCTTGAGTTTATTGAGTACGAACCTCCCGAGATTGTCATCACCAACCTTGCATACTACAGCAACGTCAACCCCCATCTTCTTCAGCACTATTCCGGTGTTAGCGGCGCATCCGCCAATGTGAAGTTCAGTTCTATCAACCAAGACCAGTTTACCTTTCTCAGGCATTTTTTCCACAGGTTTAACCAGAAAATCACCCACGATGAGACCGATACAGACAACGTTTTTATTTGACATTATAATCTATAACCTCCGTAACCAGAATTTCTGTCATTGAGATTGCTTCGTCGTTACCTCCTCGCAATGACAGGCAAAGGAATCAGTCCCCTCATATTTGTTCAAGATATCCCTCGCAATGACAGATAGCGAGAGGGATGTTTTTACTGCAAAAATTCTATTATATTGTGCCCGTTCTGTCAAAAAAAGATTGACTTATTTGCTTCCGGATATTAGAATAACTTGTATGGTAAAAGTTATACGCAACCTTATTCTTTTAGGTCTTGTCTTTCTTATCGGATACATCTTTGGAATAAAGGAGGTGCGTTTTTTTGAAGTCATATCCTCCTCAATGGAACCAACTCTGAGAGTGGGAGACAGAATTGCTACTGTAAAAAAGGGGCGTTTGAAAAGAGGCGATATTGTTCTCTTACAGGCACCGGTGGGAGATAATGAAAAATTAACAAAAAGGATTATCGGTCTACCCTACGAAACTGTAGAGATTAAGGACCGTAAGGTTTTTATAAATGGGGAAGAGTTATATGAATCTTATGTGAAGGACCATCCTGTTTACACCCTGAAGGCGGAAACGGGAGAAAACGGTTATTTTTTGCTCGGAGACAACAGAAATGAAAGTGAAGACAGCAGCAGGTGGGGACCCGTTGACGAAGAGTCTATAATAGGAAGGGTTTTCTGCAGGTACTGGCCATTCAAAGACTTCAAACTGTTTACCTCGTTTTCAATCAGCATCAGGGAAGAATAAGTAAGACTAATTCGCCGTCAAAATTATAGCAATACCGAATTGAGTTCGCCAGATAGCAAGGCGGCAAGGAGGAGGCAACGAAGCGTATTCCTATACGCTGAGGAAGCCGACGACGATGCCAACGATGCTATATGGATGAAATCAATTTGGTATAAGAATCATAAATCCCTTACCTGTCATTACGAACGAAGTGAAACTATCTCTATACTATGGTTGAGATTGCCACGGCAAAAAACGCCTCGCAATGACAAAGGGAGTCGGAACGGGATAAACAGAAAAAAGCGGACCCCTTCCACCTGACAGAAAAGTCCGCTTCTTTCTATGGTTATTTGACTGCTTTTTTCAGGTCGCTTCCTGCTTTGAAAACTGGAACCTTCTTTGCCGCAATCTTTATCGTCTTGCCCGTTCTCGGGTTTCTCCCAGTTCTCGCTTTTCTCTTGGCTACCTTAAATGTTCCAAATCCCACCAGTGTTACCGGTTTGCCTTTTTTCAAAGATGCCTTGATTGATTCCAAAACGGCACCAACCGCTGCTACTGCTTCTTTCTTTGTAGTAACAACCTTTGCTACGGCTTCTATAAGTTCTCCTTTGTTCATTTAGTTCTCACCTCCTTTGCCCCGAACCTTCCTGTCAAAATGCTTTTTGAAAGATTCCTGATTTTATCTTTTTCCCCTTGCACAATGACAGAAAAAAATTCTGTTTTTTTATTTTTCATTACCCCAAATTTCCTATATTTTATAACCCCTTGTAGAATTTGTCAAGAGGAATTTTAAACGTAGCAAGGGATTGAGAAATTTCATCCTTTTAACCCCTTGATTTACCTGTCAACTCCGCATTTTCAGTTTTTTAAAAAAACGCAAAACTGAATCAGTATTTATTTGGCAATCTCAGTCTCTCTTGTTTCTCTTATAACCGTTACCTTAACCTGTCCTATATACTGCATTGACTCTTCAATCTTTTTTGCTATTTCCCTGGCAAGTCTTTTTGCCGCATCGTCTGTGATTTTCTCAGGGTTTACCACAACCCGTATTTCTCTGCCTGCAGAGATGGCGAATGCGTTGTTTACACCGCCAAAAGAAGAAGCGATTTTTTCCAGGTCATCAATCCTTCTTATGTATTTTTCCAGTGTATCGCGTCTCGCCCCGGGTCTGGTAGCGGAAATAGCGTCTGCAATCTGTGTCAGGAGAGTATAAGGTGTATTTATTTCAACGTCCTTGTGGTGATTTAATGCTCCGTCAATCACTACCTCCCCCTCTCCATATCTTTTTAGAATATCCGCTCCTATTTCAGGATGTGCACCTTCAGTTTCCTGGTCCACCGCTTTTCCTATGTCATGCAGTAGAGCCACCCTTTTTGCTGTTTTTACATCAAAGCCTATTTCTGCAGCAATAAGTCCTGCAAGGAAAGCGCTTTCTTTTATATGCTGCAGAGCGTTCTGCCCGTAACTTGTTCTATATTTCATTCTTCCAAGCAGTTTTACAATCTCAGGGTGAACATTTTCAATCCCGACCTCAAAAATTGCATTTTTACCTTCTTCAATAATATCCTCTTCAAGTTTCTTTTCAACCTTGTCAACCACCTCTTCAATTCTCCCAGGGTGTATGCGTCCATCGGCTATCAGTTTCTCGAGAGTGAGCCTTGCTATTTCTCTCCGGTAGGCATTAAAAGAAGAAAGTGTTACCGCTTCAGGAGTATCGTCTACTATAAGGTCCACACCCGTAGCCATTTCAAAAGCACGTATGTTACGTCCTTCTCTACCGATAATTCTACCCTTGATTTCATCACTGGGAAGACTTACAACAGATACAACATTTTCTGATGCTTCCTCCGGAGCAAGTTTTTGCATTGAGGTCAAAAGGATTTCCCGTGCCTTTTCCTCAGATTTTTCCCTGGTTTCTTCCTCAATCTTCTTGAGCATAACAACTGCGTCTTTTCGAGCATCTGCCTCCATAATCTGCAACAACCGATTTTTTGCCTCTTCAGTAGATATCCCGGATATTCTTGCAAGATTTCTTTTTATATCTTCTATCAGGGAAGCATATTCGTTCTCTTTTTCTTTGATGGATTCTTCTCTCGTTCCGATTGTTTTTTCTTTTGCGGAAATATCATTCTCTTTCCTTTCCAGTATCTCGGATTTTCTTTCTATGTTCAACTCTCTTTGCTGTAAGCGTTTTTCCTGGAATTGAATTTCTTTCCTTTTATTCCGTGTTTCCCGTTCAAACTCGTTTTTCAGCCGGTATATCAACTCTTTGGCTTCAATGTCAACTTCACGTTTCTTGTTTAAAGCAAGATTTTCTGCTTCCTGTATAATACCTTTTGCTCTGCTTTCTGCGGCTTTGACTGTTCTTTCCCCAATGAATTTTCTCCATAGATATCCTATGAGCAGTGAAATCGCTCCCCATAGAATAAACCATGGAAGAATGAGTTTTATTGTATTTATCTCGTTAATGGTAATCACCTCCCGTTTCTTAAGACAGTGATTAGTGAATAATTTATAGTGATTAGTTTTTACTCATCACTGAACATTTTCCACTAACAACTGATTTAATTTGTGGCGAGGCAGAAAGACGGGGTGACAATCTATCTTTTCACCTCGTTAAAGAGGAGTTATCCGGTATGTCACTCTGTAAAGTTTTTTAAAAAAAACTTCCAAGAAATAAGTTCTTTTGTTTTTACCGTTAATTTGGAATTGGCTCTTTTGCACTTTTATATCCTTACAAGTTTTACCGAATGTATTGCCGGAAACTCCTCTATCCTTTTTATAACGTCTTTGTCTATTTCCTGATCCAGGTTCAGCACTGTTATGGCCTGTCCGCCTTTTCTATTTCTTCCCAGAGTCATAGACGCTATGTTTACTCCCTTTTCTCCCAGAATATTGCCAATATGTCCCATTATCCCGGGTTTATCTTCATTATAACATATCAGAAGGTAGCCTTCCGGTGCGGCTTCCACCGAAAAGCCGTTAATCTTGACAATCCTTCCTTCTCCTTCTCTCACAATGGTTCCTGCTACAGATGCGGTCTGGCTGTTTTTAACCTCAACCGTTACAAGATTGGTGAAATCAACGCTGGTTTCCTGCCGGATTTCCTCAATGCGTATACCTTTCTCTTTTAATATAAGTGATGCGTTTACAGGGTTTATCTTTTCCTTGTTTTTTAACAGTCCTATTATTATATGGGCTTTTAAAAGTGAAAGGTCATAGTTTATTATGTCCCCGCTGTATGTTATACCGATTTCTTTTATATCATTGTCTGTCAGTTGTTTCAAAAGGATACCCAGTTTTTCCCCGAGGGAAAGATACCCCTTTAGTTTTTCCATGGAGTTTTTGTCAAGGGATGGCAGGTTTACTGCATTTTTGACAACCTTTCTTGTAAACGAATCTACTATCTGTGAAGCAAGTTGCTGAGCAACGTTCACCTGTGCTTCTTTCGTTGATGCCCCCAGGTGAGGGGTAACAACAACCTGCTCCATATTAAGGAGAGGGTTATCAGCAGAAGGGGGTTCCTTTTCAAATACGTCAAGGGCTGCACCCTTAACCTTACCCGAAGTTATATATTTATAAAGGGCGTTCTCATCAACAATACCCCCCCTTGAACAGTTTATTATCATCACTCCGTCTTTCATCTCGGCAAATGCTTCTTCCCCGATAAGGTGATTGGTTGAATCGTTAAAGGGAATATGCAGTGTTATAATGTCAGACTGTTTAAGCAATCCTGGAAGGTTTATAAACTTGATTCCTGAGTTTTCCATTTCGTTCTTATCAATATAGGGGTCATAACCAAGGACCTTCATGCCGAGACTTCCTGCGATTTCCGATACCCTTCTCCCTATTCTCCCCAGCCCGATTACTCCGAGGGTTTTATTGTAAATCTCCGCCCCCATATATTTTTTCTTTTCCCACCTGCCACTTTTAAGGGATTGATTTGCTGCAGGTATACTCCTTGCCAGAGCCATCAGCATTGCCATAGTGTGTTCAGCGACAGACAGAGTGTTGCCTTCAGGTGCATTCATTACGATAATGCCGGCATGTGTAGCAGTTTCCACATCTATGTTATCCAGTCCGACGCCGGCTCTCCCGATAATCTTCAAACGACTGCTTTTTTCTATGACCTCTCTGGTTATTTTCGTGCCGCTTCTCACAATAACAGCATCATATTTTTCAATTACTTCGCAGAGTTGTTCTGGGGTTAGTTTTCCTGTCTCTTTAACTTCAAACCCAGCGTCCTTTAATATCTGAAGGCCTTTTTGTTCAAGAGGGTCAGTCACAAGCACCTTTATTTTTTCTTTCATTATTTTCTCCGCAAGTTAATATTCTACTTTAATTCCAGCGTTAAGTCAAAAAATGTTATAATATCGCAAATCAAAACAGATATAAACTATGAGGAGATAACATATTGTGATTATAAACAAGGAAATACTGGGAAAGAAATGGACGGCATCATGGGTTTTTAATCCCGACGGGCCCTTGAACGATTTCGGGGTTTTTTACTTTCGCAAAAAGATGCATCTAAAAAATGTTCCCCGGTCTTTCGTCATTCATATATCAGCAGACAACCGTTATCACCTTTTTGTCAACGGGCATTCCGTATGCAGGGGACCCTGCCGGGGAGATATGAGCAGGTGGTTTTTTGAAACCGTTGACATCGCAAAATTTCTAAGGACAGGGGATAACATTCTTGCGGCTGTGGTATGGAATTTCGGAATTTTCAGGCCTATAGCTCAGATAACCTTTCAAACCCGCTTTATCGTACAGGGTAATTCTGAAAGAGAACGTATTGTAGATACGGGACCAGGTAAAAACTGGAAGTCATTTTATAACAGGGGCTATTTCCCTTTTACTGCAGGGAGGGGACACATTGCAGATGGGGCGTACCTTGCCGTGGGCCCGGGTGAAAAGGTTGACGGTAATCTGTATCCATGGGGCTGGGAAACCAGAGAGTTTAATGACGCAGACTGGTCTGAAGTAAAGGGGGTTTTCCCTAAGGCATTGCCCCGTGATGTTGGATGGGGAACTGTTTCATACCTTTTCCCCAGACCCATCCCGCTTATGTCTGAAGCCCGTCAGTATTTCCAGAAGATAGCAAATGTTGAAGGTACTGAAGTCTCTGTTGGTTTTCTCTCTGGAAAAGAGGAACTGATAATACCCCCTAAAAAAGAAATTTCTATATTATTTGACCAGTCTTTTCTCACAACTGCATATCCAGAGATAACGGTAAGCGGAGGCAAAGGTTCTTCCGTAGTACTCTGTTACTCGGAATCTCTTTACAGAAACGGTGAAAAGGGAAATCGCGATGAGGTTGAGGGAAAGACAATTAAAGGCCTGAGTGACTGTTTTTTGCCTGACGGGGGGGAAAACAGGACCTTCAGTCCTCTGTGGTGGCGTACCTTCCGTTACGTAGAGATGAAGGTTGTTACGGGGAAACAGCCATTGAGGATACAAAAGATTTCTTCTCTTTATACAGGCTATCCTTTTGAGGAAAAGGGAAGTTTTGAGAGTAGTGACAATGAATTGAAACGCATCTGGAACGTCGGCTGGCGTACAGCGAGACTGTGTGCACATGAGACATATCTGGACTGCCCCTACTATGAACAACTGCAGTACGTCGGTGATACGCGCATACAGGCGCTTATCTCCCTTTATGTAAGCGGTGATGACCGTCTGATGCGTAAGGCAATTCAGCAGTTTGACGAATCCCGCATGCCTGAAGGCCTGACAAAAAGTCAATACCCTTCTTTTTACATACAGGTGATACCGCCGTTCTCTCTTATATGGATAAATATGCTGAATGACTATTACTGGTTCCGTGATGACCCTGCCTTTGTCAGAAAATTTCTTCCCGGTGCCCGGTTTGTTCTGAAGTGGTTTGAAGAACACCTGGACGAGAAAACGGGGCTTCTGGGTCCTTTAAAGTGGTGGAATTTTATTGACTGGGCAGAAGAGTATCCGGAAGGCGTTCCACCGGGTGCAGAGCAGGGCGGTTCTGCAATCATCTCGCTTCTTTTTGCGAACTCACTTCTTGATGCGGCGGAAATGGAGAAGTCTGCTGGTGAATTTTATTACTCCCGTAAATATGAAAAACTCGCTGAAGAAATAAAAAAAGCGGTTATGGTGAAATGCTGGGATAAAAAAAGAGGTTTCTTATCGGATACCCCGGCTAAAAAATATTTCAGCCAGCATGTGAACATTCTGGGAATTCTTACAGATACAATCCCCCGAAAAAAGCAAAGGACAGTCATACAGAGATTGCTGGAAGACCGTTCACTTATCCATTGCACCTATTATTTCCAGCATTATCTGCATCAGGCTGTTAAGAAGGTGGGGCTTGGAGAACTTTATGTTTCTCTTCTTGAACCATGGAAGAAGATGCTGGAAATCGGGCTTACCACCTTTGCGGAGAAGCCTGAACCAACCCGTTCAGACTGTCATGCTTGGAGTGCTCACCCGAATTTAAACCTTCTGGCGGTTGTGTGCGGCATCTCTCCGGCAGAACCGGGATTCAGGTCTGTAAGAATAGAACCGCATCCTGGCCCGCTTGAACATATTGAAGGAAGTATGCCGCACCCTCTGGGCAACATAAAGGTAAAGGTTAAAAAGACTGAGTCGTATAAGATAGATGCTGAGATAACCCTGCCGAAAGGGTTGAAAGGTACCTTTATATATGGGAAGACCCGTGTTGTTCTAAAATCAGGCAGGACGGTTTTGAAGGGTGTTGACCAGCGGGAGAAAAGGTGTTCATAAAACTTTTTATAAGGATACTGGCAATCTTCTGTATGGTAGGATTCGGCATACTGGCGCGGAAACTTAAATTCCTTGATGGAAATACCATCAACCAGATGTCGAGGGTGGTTGTCAACTTCTTTTATCCTGCGCTTATATTTACATCCCTTGTTGGCAATTTTACCATAAGGGGACTGGCTGAAAACTGGGTATTGCCTGCAGGTACACTTCTTATTATGTCTACAGGCTATATACTCGGTGTTGTCTTTTCACGTCTTATAAGGTTTACAGGAGAGAAAGAAAAAAACCAGTTTTTATTTCAGTGCACCATCAACAACTATTCCTTTCTTCCGCTTCCGATTGTTTTTATGCTATGGGGTAACGCAGGTGTTGCGGGCCTGATTTTTTCAACACTCGGTTCAGAACTTGCCGTCTGGACGCTCGGGGTCTCTGCCCTAACAGGGAACAGGTTCCGCAGAGAGAATCTTAAACAACTTTTAAGCGTTCCGATGGTGACCATCCTTTTTGCCATAATGGCGATGGCAGTGAGAGATTTTGTTACGGGACCCCCATTTAGTTTCAGTCCTGGTCCCTTTTTGCAGGAGACAGCGACCTCGTTCTTTTTTGCCATGGATATACTGGGTAAAGGGACCATTCCAGTAGCAATGTTTATTGCCGGCGGCAGGATGGCTGAATTGAAAACACATCATCTTTTTACCCTGCGGCAGGGTTATGTTGTTGGGCTTCGTCTGCTGGTCATCCCCGCAGTTGCAGCGCTGTTTTTACACCTCCTGCCGTTTCCACTTGAGACACGCCTTATACTCCTTGTAGTGGCAACCATGCCCTCTGCCATTGCCAGTGTGGTACTGGGCGAGGTATATAAATCAGATACGGAATTTGCGGCATCCTGCGTGTTCACCACACACCTTTTTTCTTTGATTACCATACCGCTCTGGCTGTCTCTCTTTCTTAGAGGGTAGCGGAAAGGTCGTGGCAGATAACCCTCTATTTTTCTTCTGTTCCCCCGTGATTTATGGTATAATTTACGTATGAGAACGGTAATAAAAAGCCAAACAAAACTCAAAAGAATGTCTCAAGAGAATGACTCATATACAGATGCCTCTCCCGTGGAATGCATATCCTTTATGTGGCCGTTGACGGAAGAACTCTGGTCAATCAGGGATTCAGGCTATGTTAAACGAAGACTACAAAGACATATTACAAATCTTCTCAAAAAACAGGGTTAGATTTCTTGTCGTCGGAGCCTATGCAATGGCCGTCTATGGATATCCGAGGGCAACAGGAGATTTTGATATATGGGTTGAAGCAAGTGTTGAAAATTCAGAAAGAATCTACAAATCTCTACTTGACTTCGGTGCTTACGTTAAAGATATTGATGAAAAGACCTTCGCGGAAAAGGAGATAATATTTCAGATAGGTGTCATACCGCGCAGAATAGACATTATTACTCATATTGATGGCGTTGACTTTACCGCTGCCTATAAAACAAAACAGATAATCCTGCTTGAAAATTTAGAAATACCTTTCCTTTCCAAAGAAAACCTGATAAAAAATAAAGAATCCACAGGAAGACTGAAAGACAAAGCGGATGCAGATTCTCTGAAGAACATTGGTCCCTGACGGGTTCTCTTCCTTCTTGCCGCCTTACTCTCTGTACAAATTGAAACCGGGGAAGTGCGATTTTTCCTGCCATAATCCCCTGCATAAAAAATTTATTTGGCAGACAGGTGTACTATGCTATGTAATACACCTATGATGCAAATGATTTATGTTTTCCTGACAAGAATAACTGCCCTATTGTATCCCGAACATTATCGAACATCTGCTTACTCTCGTTGAACATTGCATTGAAGGATGTTTTTAAAGAATGTTTGATAGAGAATGGCTGGCGGATGCGGACCTAATGATTATGAAGGTGGTGCCCAAAGGCGAATTTTCCCGCCCGCTTTATATTGAAAACTTCTCTTTCGGTAAGCCTGACCCGAGGTAAAATCTTCGCTGGATACCGCAGGAAAACTGATACACAGAATTATAGAGTCGGGCGAGGAATCAAATTCCGTTTGCGATATGGAATTGTATGCCTGTCGTATACCTGTTGTATGACAACGATATAACCGGAACGCAATTTCCCTAAAATCTTGCATGGAGGTCGTAGTCGGTGGATGAGGTTATTGTTACCGTACAAAAGTCGCCCGGTTTCAGCCGTTTTTTTGTTTTTACATAGACCGTACCGTCTATCTCCGGAGCGTCAAATTCAGTTCTGCCTGTAAAATACTGCCCTTTTCTTCCTTCTATGAGAACCTCCGTTTCTGTCCCGATAAGATTTCTAAGTTTCCGTCGGGAGATTTTCCGCTGGAGTTCCATAAGTATACGTTCCCGCTCCATCTTTACCTCTTCAGGCACCTGTCCGGGCAGGTCGTATGCAGGGGTTCCCTCTTCCCTTGAGTAACGGAATACACCCATCCTGTCAAACTGTTTTTCTCTGACAAAATCCACCATTGTCTTGAAGTGTGTTTCAGTTTCTCCTGGAAAGCCAGTTATGAATGTTGTCCTCAGTCTTACCCCGGGGATAAACTCCCTTATTCTGGCAACAACCCTGCTGTAGTCTATCACAGGACGGTTCATCTTTTTCAGTATCTCCGGATGTACTTGCTGTAAAGGAATGTCCAGATACCTGCATATGTTCGGTTCATTTGCAATCACCCTAAGTATCTTTTCGTTCAGATATGCGGGGTGAAGGTACATAATGCGCAGCCAGTGGAAGTTGAGTGTGGAAAATTTGGGAAGCAGGTCTTCAAGTCTTTTTTTGTTTTTCAGGTCTTTACCGTAACTTGTTGTATTCTGTGAGATGAGTATGAGTTCTTTTATCCCCATCTCTTTAAGACTTTCCGCCTCCCTGTATATATCCTGTATCTTACGGCTTTTCAAAGGGCCCCTGATTTTTGGTATGATGCAGTAACTGCAGCGCATCTCGCATCCCTCCGAGATTTTTATGTAGGCATATGGATAGGTTGTAAGGAGTCTCGGGTAGACGGTATGGTCTGCAGAACCCCCTGCTGCAAGAATATTCTGCTCTTTTTCCAGTCTGGCAATTACTGAGAGAAGTTTTGCGGGGTTCCCCACCCCAACCACCGCGTCAACGCCTCTTATGTGCGGAAATCTTTTGCCGTAACGTTGAACAAGACATCCATATACGATTATCTTCTGACGCTTCTGTTTTCTGCGGCAGAGTTCTTTTATTATGCCTGTTGATTCTTCAACAGCGGACTGAAGGAAACCGCAGGTATTTACTATCAGAATGTCAGATTCTTCATCTGAATCGGTAAGTATATAATCTTTTTCTCCGAGGAGTGCAAGGATGTTTTCTGAGTCAACAAGATTCTTGGGACAGCCCAAACTTATCAGATAGATTTTCCTGTTATTGTTCATTCGGGTAGAAGATAAAGGATAACGAGACAAAGTATTATTAAAACAGCGGTGAGAAATAAAATAAGGGGGGAATGTTCTTTTACGTCAAAAAGCCCTTGCAGTTTTTTCCCTGCGGTATCCTCACTCTTCACGTTTTTTTTCTCTTCTGTCGTCGGCTCCATTATTTCTTTTATCCGCCTATCTACCAGAGGTGGGGCTATTTTGAGATAGTCCGCATATATCTTGAGAAAACCCTTGAGGTGTACCTTACTCGGGAATTTTTCCCATTCTCCATTCTCAATCATATGTACAAATTTTGAGGGTATGTGTATTTCCTTAAAGAGTGTATCTATAGAGATGTTTTTCTCCTTTCTTTTTTCTCTTATTATTTCATTAATCGGCTTATTCTCCATCTTCTCCTTCTTGATGATTGAATGTCACTCTTCTTGGTTTCCCCTCCCTGTAAGGACCTACTATCCCTTCTTTCTCCATCTGCTCAATGAGGCCGGCGGCTTTGTTAAAACCAATCTTCAGTCGCCTTTGCAACATTGAGATTGAAGCAATTTTTGTGGTAATAACGATTCTTTTTGCCTCCTGATACAGGTCTTCCTCGCCCCCGTTTTCCATCACACCTATGAGGTTGAACCCGTTTTCCGATTCCGGACGGCCTTCCACTATATCCATTTCATAGTCAGGAGATTTCTGCCGTTTTATAAAGTTGGTTACGTTCTGTATCTCCTCATCGGTAATCAAACATCCCTGTATTCTCATCAGAGATGAACTGCCGGGTGGAATAAAAAGCAGGTCTCCTCTGCCCAGTAATTTTTCCGCTCCTATCCTGTCAAGGATTGTGCGAGAGTCAAACTTTGAGGTTACCTGAAAGGATATTCTGCACGGAAGGTTTGCCTTTATGACCCCTGTGATTACGTTTACCGATGGTCTCTGTGTGGCAAGTATAAGATGCAGGCCTGCTGCTCTTGATAACTGTGCAAGCCGGATGATACTGTTTTCTATCTCATTTTTGGCTATCATCATCAGGTCAGCGAGTTCGTCTATCACCACCACTATGTAGGGAAGTCTTTCCACCCCTTTTATAGAGTTGTAACCCTCTATGTTTCTGACCTTTCCATCAGAAAAGAGTTTATACCTCCTGCTCATCTCGGCAATAAGCCACTTAAGAGTATTCACCGCCTTTTTTGTTTCCACAACTACCGGGCAGAGAAGATGCGGCAGGCCGTTGTAAGGGGTTAACTCTACCATTTTAGGGTCTATCATTATGAACTTAACCTCTTCTGGAGCAGCCTTGCACAGTATGGAAGCAATGAAGGAGTTGATGCAGACTGTTTTACCGGAACCCGTTGCCCCTGCTATTAGTATATGGGGCAGCAGTTTCATATCCGTTATAACCGGTTTGCCCATAATGTTTTTTCCGATGGCAATGGTAAGTTTTGAAGAACTTTTCTGAAACTCCCTGCTGGAGAGTATCTCACGCAGGTATACGATGGAAATTTCTCTATTCGGGACTTCTATACCAACTGTTGATTTGTTCGGCAGTGGGGCTACAACCCTTATGGTTGTTGTCTTCAGGTTCATTGCGAGGTTGTCCTGTATGTTGTGTACCTTCTGTATGGGGATGCCCGGAGCAAGTTGTACCTCATACATTGTCACCCTCGGACCCTGGTTCAGTTGTACCACCTCGCCTTCTATCCCGAATTCCAGAAGTGTTTCTTCTATCACCTGGGCATATCTCTCAAGGTCCTCCGGTGTTTCCTGCTGTGTAGGCGTTCCTACTTTTAGTAGGTTTAGAGGAGGGAGTTTATAGTCTTTTATTCTGCCCGGGGTGCGGGGAGATTTTATCTGTTCTGTGGGGACCTTTTTTTCTTCCTGAATGGGAGGGGGTACAACAGGATGCGTTTCCTTCCTCTCAGTGGTTAAAGGAGTTAATTTTCTCCGTATTTTTTTAGACTCTTTGGGAAGACTATCCTCATTCTGTACAGGTATCCTTTCTCTGCGTGAGGAAATATAAAAGTCCATTACTTCTTTAAATGGGCCCATGAATATTTTGTACCCTGCGGTGACCGATGCCAGTCCTGCGAGGATTCCTATCAGGTATATACCTTTACTACCGAAATAATCCTGTAAGGGAGGAGCGAGTAAGAGGCCTAAAATACCTCCGGAGTGACCGTTTTTTATGGCTAACAGTACTGAAACTGTCAGCATAATTCCGGTTGTACTTAGAACCTTTCTCCAGATACCTGTTTTTTCACCCCAGATGGTATTGTATCCGAGAAAAATCAGAAGTATGACAAGGAAATAAGACGTTTTACCGATGAGGTAAAAGAGAAGGCCGGAGAGATATGCTCCGAACCTGCCTCCGAAGTTGGCAATGTCACTGTTTATCGGTGATGCGGTCCTTGCAAATGTGAATGTTGGGTCATACACACTGAAAGAGATAAGACAGAAAAAAAGATAGAGACACACACCGAATATAAAAAGTCCTTTTATCCACCTTTCAAGTGTTTTCTTCTCCATTTGTCCCTTGCTTTGTTTCTGCTGCAGTTCCAGTTCTAATTCCTTTGGTTATATTATATGCTTTTATTAAATAGTTTATCCGCAGGAATTCTTACCACTCTGTTTTTTCGCCATATGACCAGTGGTCTGCCCGAACGTCTGTGGTCCTCAATCACCTCACGTACGGCTTCCTTAATTGCCTCCTCTGCTTTAATCTGCATTAAATCTTTTTGTAGAGCAGACATTTCCCTCCCCGAATCCCCCTTGCCCCCCGATATTTTGGCATATAGTTGTCTGTCTATGATTTTAAGACAACCTTCTTTTTCCTTTGCTATCAAACGCGGTGTTTCTGTTGAATTGTCAAACAGGTACCATGAATCCACGAGAAGTCGGTAAACCTTCAGAAAATTTTGTATGCTTCTATGAAAACGACGCCGGATGTCAACCTCAGCCACATCGTGCCCTCCGCCGGATACTCTGTCTTTGATTCGGGCAATGGCAAGTTCAATATTTGGGATCCAAAGAAAAAAAAGATGTATTGAATATCCGTTTTTTCTTTGTTTCTGTAAAAAAGACACGTAAGTTTTACCTGATAATGTTGTTTCAAATGCAAAATCCATCTTCTTCTCAGCAAAAGCGTGAATTTCTCTGAGAAGTAATTTTCCTGCTTTTATTGCGGCGGAGCGTGGAGAAAACGGTGAAAGCCCGCCTGCGATAAGGTCTGCGTTCACAAAATTCCTGCAATTTGCATATTGCGGCAGGAATTTCCTGGCAAAGGTGGTTTTGCCCGCACCATTCGGCCCTGCTATAACATATATCTGCGGTTTTTTCCCCATTGCTTTTACTTTACCACTATTGCCCTGCAAAAGCAAGTTTCCTGCCCACATTTTGATTAACCTGCCGTCCATAGTATAATAAAACTTCCGGAGGGGAAAATGAGTAAATCCCCCTTTGGCAAAGGGGGATACAGGGGGATTCGGGGAGGGGAAATGAAAGAAAGAAGGCAGAAACAACTGGAGCATCTTATAAGAGGTGAGGTTGAAGAGATAATAAGGAGACATGTTTCTGACCCTTCAATAGGTTTCTTTACGCTCACCTATGTGGATATTTCCAGTGATATGAAATACGCAAAGATAGGTGTCAGTGTTATGGGGAGCCCTGAAGAGCAAACCAATACCTTCAATGGTTTGGTAAAAGCAACTGGCTACATACAGCACAAACTTGGAGGACGGTTAACTATAAAATACACGCCCAAAATAGAATTCATATATGACGAAAGAAAAGAGTTCAAGGTTGAAGAGATTCTCGCTGAACTGAGAAAAGAGAGAGATGAAAAAGACGGTGAAAGAGAAGATTAAGGATGTGGTGAAAAAGGCGCTGGAGGATGACCCTGTTTTTTCCAGGATTGACGAACGGGAGATTTCAATACTGCCTGCTGCCAGGGAGGAGTTCGGCGAGTTCTACACGAACCTGGCTTTTAAGATGACTGATGTACAGAACCCGTCTCCCCAGAAGGCGGCACTGTCTCTGCAGGAAAAGATTGCCTCTTTATCCCCGGGTTTCATAGAAAAGATTGAGGTGAAGAACGGTTTTGTAAATTTCTTCCTGAAAAAGGAGGTTTACCTTGAACTCCTGACTGAAATACTTGAGAACGGTGCATCTTTCGGTTCTTCAGACATCGGTAAAGGCAAAAAGGTTCTCATTGAGTTTGTCAGTGCCAACCCCACAGGGCCTCTCACCATTGCACACGGCAGGCAGGCGGCATTCGGTGAGTCTCTGTCGCGCATACTGCAATATGCCGGGTTTGAGGTGGACAGGGAATATTATATCAACGACGGCGGCAGGCAGATTAAACTACTCGGGGAATCCCTCAGGGCAAGGTATTTCCAGTTAAAGGGAGAGGAAGGGTATGCAATACCGGAAGAGGGGTATGAAGGCGAGTATCTTATAGACATCGCAAAAGAGATAAAGGATGAAAACATTTCTTTTTCGGATTTTGCCGCCAGATATATCCTCGAAGATATAAAAAAAGACCTGCAGAGATTCGGGGTGGGTTTTGAGCGGTGGACGAGGGAAAGCGGGTTTTTACAGAATAAGAAAGTTGAAAATCTTCTCGAGATTTTGAAAAATAAAGGATTACTTTATTTTTTAGATGGTTCCTGGTGGTTTAAGAGCAGCGCTTACGGTGACGAAAAAGACAGGGTGGTTATCAAAAGTGACAGTTCCTATACCTACCTTGCTTCCGATATAGCATACCATAAAGACAAGATTGAGCGGGGCTATGATACCCTCGTAAATATTGTTGGCCCTGACCACCACGGCTATATTCCCCGTATGAAGGCAGTGGTGGAGAGTTTCGGTTTTGACCCCGAGCAACTGAGGTTTATAGTTGTTCAACTGACAACCCTTTACAGGGGTAAAGAAAAACTCTCTATGTCAACGAGGAAGGGTCAGTTCATCTCTTTAAAACAACTGATGGAAGAGGTGGGGCCGGATGCATCCAAGTTTTTCTTTATCTTCAGAAAGGCAGACAGCCACCTGGACTTTGACCTTGAACTGGCGAAGAAAAAATCCGTTGAAAATCCTGTATATTACCTGCAGTATGCATACGTGCGGATGAAGCACATCCTTAGGTTTGCGGAAGAAAACGGAATTGATATACTTAAGGTCAAAGCAGACCTGTCTTTGTTGAAAGAACCGGAGGAATTGTCCATTGCAAAGAAACTGGCACGGTTTGCCGATACCCTGGAAGGAGTTGTTAGTACCTACGGTGTGCACCTGCTTGCAGAGTATCTGCTTGACCTGGCAAAGTCATTCCACTCTTATTACCACAGGCACAGGGTGGTGACGGACAACCGGGAACTTACGGCAGCAAGATTGGTGCTGACCAGTGCATTGCTGACTGTTTTTTCAAAGGCACTTGAATTACTTAATATCTCTTTACCTGAAGAGATGTAATTCTCATTTTGAAGTATGACTGATGAAGAAAGATACTTCTCGCACGACGCTACAGGACAGACAAAACTAAGTGTTTGAGGAAAGGGGAAGCCCCATAGAAGAACATAGACGGGGCTGCGGTGCCCCTTCCAGCCTCTAAAGGGCTGGTTTTCCCTCTTTCCCAAACACAAATTTTGGAGCTGTCCTTCCGCTAATTGTGCTTGGACTACTTTCTTCATCATCACATAATAAAACGAGGAGGAGGAGAATGTATAAGGTAGCGGTATGCGGGGTAAGACACGGACACATAGGTTCAATTATGGGGCAGATAGAGAAACATCCGGAGATGAAGATTGTGGCAGTTGCCGAGGAGAACGTTGCTGAGGGTAAGAAAATTCTCGGGGATATGAAGGTTGAGATAACCCACAGCAGTATAGATGAACTCTTGAAGGATGTGGACTTTGATATCCTTGCGGTGGGTGATGTATATGTAAAACGCGGACAGGAGGTAATGAAGGGACTGAAGGCAGGCAAACACATAATCAGTGACAAGCCGTTGTGCACAGAGATTGAAGAACTAAAGCAGATTGAAGCGATTTCGGTGCAGAAGAACCTGAGCGTTATGGTGGCGCTTGATTTGCGTTTCTATGCCTCAATCCAGACAGCCGCGAGACTTGTACGTGCAGGGGAAATCGGAAACGTGTCCAATATAGCGGTATTCGGCCTTCATCCGCTCAATTTCCGTACAGGCAGGCCTGACTGGTACTTTGAAGAGGGACAGCATAGAGGCACCATCAATGACCTGATGATACACGGAGTGGACGCCCTTAATATGATAACCGGTTACCCTGTGGCAGAGATAGTCGGGGCTCGTGCATGGAACCTTGAGATTCCGGAAATACCTTTCTTCCAGGATGCGGCGCAGGGTCTTCTGAAACTTGCAAACGGGGCAGGGGTGATTTTTGACGTTTCTTACAAGGCGGTTCCCGGTCATTCCACACCGTGGACATTCCGTTTCTGGGGCACGGGTGGAGAGATGCTTGTTGACCTCTCTTCTACTGACGTGGTTGTCCGTCAGAAAGGCAAGATTGAAAAGAAAGTACACGCAGAAGGAAAAGGTGGGGACTACGTACAGGAAGTCATAAAGGAAATCAGGGGGGAGAGGGGAGAGAGAATCCTTACCACCCGTGAATGCCTTGAGTCTACACGGCAGACCCTCCTTATCCAGCAAGCCGCCGACCTCAAAAAGACCGGTCTCATAATCTGATTTTGACAGAAGTAATAGGGACCCAATTCAGATTCATCTTTTTACGAGGTCCAAAAAGGTTTCCCTGTTGAGAAGGGCGACCTCATTTTTGTCCTCAAGAAACCGTTCAACATCCTTTCTAACCGTTTTGAAATCCACTTTTTTTAATTTGTCTCTCAGGAATGTTCCGAGATTATCCTTGCTAACTGCCGGGACTTTATCACCCTGTGTTTGTCTGATTGCATTGTTCAGTAGTCTAAAGTTGGGCTCTGCTTTTTTCGTCAGATACCACAGCAGGTCATAGAAATCCCGGCCCTTTGTATACTTCCTATAAAAACATGCGTGTATCTTTGTTGCAAAAAGGGACGGTATGTCAAAATGGACGACCTGGAAAATAAATGTTTTGTTGACAGTAGAAATCTCCGTTCTACCGCCGGCAGGAGGATTTGTATCAATCTCAATCCTTATGAGAAGATTTTCACTGTGCATAGATGATAAGGATAATCTGAAGAGGATTTCTATAAACCTCACGTCCACTTTTTGTACGTATTTTTCAGTTTTTTTCTTTGTCTCCACGAGAAGGCCGTATTGGGATAAGCGGTCTTTAAGAGTTCTGGAGAAATCTACAAAATCATAATTTTTCCTGTGAACAAGTGAAAAGTCAAGGTCTTCCGAGAACCTGCGCAGGTCAAAAAGAATTCTCAATGCTGTCCCTCCCGTAAAAACAAGGTTTGCCATAAAACCCGTATCATAGATTATCTTCAGAATCAGAATTTGCAGGAATTCGCGCAGGTGGTTGATTTTCTCCTCCCTGCTATGAAATTTATCTATTTCTTTCCTCAGGATTTCAATCATTGCTGTTTCTCCCTGACGTCAAGCAATGTTTCCACAATTGAAAAAAGTTTCTTGTTTTTAAATAGCCGTGCGTAATCCAGAAGACGCTTTTCCTTTAAGTCGCCAAGGTTTTGAAAACGAAAAGAGTTTTCAAAGACATCCATGTCCCCAGGGGCAAAACGTTTCAGATTCAGGTAGATAAAATCCACCATGGCCTTTTCCGGTAAGGCAATGAGAAACGGATGTCTTGCTTCGTCTTGCAGAACCGTAAATCCTGCAAAGGTTTTTTCGGAAATGTGCTGGTAAACAAATATCCCGAAAATATTGCTTACCCTGTAGGTTTTTCTCGTTGTCACGGAAGTGACGTCCGCAACTCTCTCGGGAATAAGATTGTAAAAGCCGAGCGCAAATTCGGTGCTGACATAGGAAGGAGAATAAATTTGGTTCGCGAGAAATGTTCTTGAGAGCGTTTCCTTCCGGTCTACCTCATTCAGAACATACAGTCCTTTCCGCAGTTTATGCAACAGGTTCTGCTTTTCCCATCTGCTCAACTGATTCCTCAGCACCTGCGGGTTCTCACCGAGATGCGCCAGCAGGGAAGACGAAAAAAAGGGGACCCCTGAAATCTTCTTTTTGAAGTCTAAATATTTCATTTCTCTTAATAACCTTTTTTGATTATTTGCGGGAATATCATACCCTTTAATTTTCTTCCTGTCAAGGGATACCGTTTATTTCCGGCGGAAGAGGCAGGCGGGAAAAAATGCCAATATTATTTAAGATTCTGGAACCCTTCGAGATATTCATCATACCGAAGGGGATTCTGTATCCCCAGTTCCGCCAGCATATCCAGCACATCGCTCATAGAAACCCTGAGTCTCTCGGCCGTTTTGCCCAGAGATATTCTGCCGCGATGATATTCCATCAGCCAGCGGTAAGTCCAGCCTGCATTGATCAACTCACGTGCAGTAGTAGACTTCTCCTTTTTCTCCTGCGAAGCCAGCGTGGCTATTTTCTTTCTCTCTTCTTCATTAAGACGTAAACTCATAACGGTCATGATTACCTCCTGCTTATTCTCTCCGTAGCATCCTTGATTATTTCCGGAGCATAACGGCCGTACTGTTGCAACAGCTCCAATTTTACCAGAGCCATCTGTTTTTCAAAACATTCCCGGGTCTTCAACTCAACAAGGAAATGTACGGCTGTGGCAAATCTTACGCTAAATATCTTGCACATCTTAATTGCAATACCGTCGTCGGTTGCAAGAACGGCGTTATTTTTTCTGGCAATCAGAAAAGATGCCGTTTCTCCTGCGGCAACCGGAAACCTTTCCATCAAATAACGCATCTGTTCTTTCGGCGGGTTTCCCATGATGTTTATTATGCCTTTCTGCACAAATTGTTTTATTGCTTCCGCATCCATCGTTTGCTTGCGTGTGACTTCCGACAATACAATCTTTGGTAGAGCCGTTTGAAAATTCTCCGTCACCATGCGTAACACATCAATCTTTGCCAGCAGAATCAGCGTCGATGCATCAAAAACAATCATTTATCCCCCACTACGATTTATTACAAACGTATTATACCGTTAATCAGATGTTCTTGTCAACAACAAAGATTGGATGCCACGGTTATTTCCGGCGGAAGAGGCAGGCGGGAGGGAATTCCTCGGCGTTGAGGGAGAGAGAGGCGATACACTGTAACGTCTTTTTATCGTGGTAGCCGGAGATGTTTTCTTTGATGCCGAGGGTTTTTCTTATGCTCTCCATAAATATCTCCCTTACA
>CAYORP010000030.1:0-2917 GCA_964406415.1 uncultured bacterium | reverse complement strand
TACTATGGTTGAGATTGCCACGGCAAAAAGACGCCTCGCAATGACAACCATGGGAGTTTTTCAGATATCTTACATAAACAATTTAACAAGAAATCCTATGCCGAAGGTTAATATGGATATCCCGAGGGTGAGAGGAGCCATCTCAAAAAATCTCTTTTTAAAAGAGAGGTCTTTTGCAACAGAAATGTAAAAGGAAAAGAATAGTATCAGTATAATTGCATTAAATATGGTAACAACAAGACAAAAATAGATGTTTTTGAAAATGAGGTAAGGGGCAATAAGAATAACTACAGCCAGAATGTAGGCGAAACCGGTGTAAAGGGATGCCTTGACCGGATTTTTGGTTTCGCCCTCAGTTTTGGTTGAAAGGTATTCAGAAGCAGCCATGGAGAGAGATGCTGCAATACCTGTAATCAGACCTGTTATGGCAATGAGCTTTAAATTTTGAAGCGCAAGAGTAAAACCTGCCAGTGCACCTGTCAACTCCACCAGTGCGTCGTTTAGTCCCAGCACCATAGAACCTACATATTTTAAACGTTCTTCGTCTATCAGTCCTATCAGGTCATTTTCGTGTTCTTCTTCTTCCCACTGTATTTTTTTTGCTTCCGGGATATATACTGAAATCTCTTCGTAGGATGCTTCCGCCTTTTCTTCCCCGTTCTCCATCAGTTTTATGCCGAAGGTTATCCCGAACACCTTTGAAAAAAAGGTATACAGCCATAACTTCAGTCTATCAGGTTTTATCTCTTCCCCACTGTGTTCTTTCCAGAAGTTGTAATGATTCAATTCCTCCTCAGCGATATCATCCAGAACTTTTTTGTTTTTAACGTCTTTCATCCAACCTGCCAGTTTCTTATAGATGAAGTATTCTGTTATCTCTGTTTCCTGAAAGGTCAGCATCTTCTTTTTTATAGATTCATTTAATGCGGCCATAAGAATTCCCTTGGTTTAAGAAATATATTCTGTATAAATGGTTAGACCTCCCTTCAGTAAGATTCTCCTCCTTTTTCATAGGTGAGTATCTGAGAGTAGTCAATTTTGGGGAAATCGTCTACAAGTTTTTCATACTCTTTCTTACTTATTTCCTCATATGGTGCCAGTTGATAGACAGTTTCGTTCCTTGGTAAGAATGTCAATCCTCCTATGATAGCCCAGTTTTCATAAACCCAGTTGGCCACCTTAATCCACTCTTCGTCCCCGACCAGAATGGTGACTGACGGATTATGTTCGGTGTAATTCTCTTTAACAGTTCGCCAGTATTGAATCTGCGTGATTGCATTTAGGTCTTTTTTGAAGACTGATTTTTCAGGTGCCTTAACCGGGAAGTCAAAAACAAAGTTTTTTGCCGATGTTTCTGTCTGTCCCACCTCTGGATGGTAGGGTACCTTTTGTTCCTTCAGCATCTTACAGAGAGGATCCTCCGCTGAAATCCTGACCCTTCTTATATAATACGGGCTGTGTCTTGGATGCATTCCAGGAGCAGCATTTACCAGTAAAGAGAGCGTCCCTGAAGGTTTTATGGAGGTTACAGACAGGGAAGGCCTGATGTTCAATTTTTGGGAATATTCCTTATTTGTTTCTAATACCTTTTTGTAGATTTTTTTCAGGCATCTTGGATTACGAACAGCAGGACAGTCCCACTGTCCTGTAATGGAAACACCCAGCAGTCTTTCTTCTTCGCAGTTTTCTTTCCATTTCTTTGAGATAAAAGGAAAGTCAGTCAGGGTCGCCTGATAGGTCCCCAGTATAGCGGCTATTTCGGCCTTTTTCATCAGGGTTTTTTCTGTATCATTTGCCCTGGCAACTATTTCTGTCAGGTTGCAGAATTCCTTGTCTCTCAGTGTTATCTCTCCACAGGGGTTTGTACCTGCTGTCAGTACGTACTTCTTAAAACTTTTCCAACGTCTTTCGGGCATCTGCTCTTTCAGTCCGCCTCTGTTAAAGATACCCCTTTCTCCGGTACCGCTTTTCGCCAGGGACAGCCACTCTTCCATAAACTCCGCAGCGTTTGGTTTTTTATTGTATACCACAGAATTGTTTGCCATTGAACGCTGTGGATGGGTAATATAGTAATATCCTGTTTTTGCACTTCTCATATTTTCGTCTTCCAGGTCAGAGAGCGATATAAGGGCACTTCTTCTTATTCCACCCATTTCAACCAGCTGTCCGATTTTACAAACGATGTCATATACATCAAGACTGCTGAGTCTTCTTCCCTGGTTGTTCAATACCGTCTTTTTGGCAAAGTTAAGGAGAGACTTAAGAGGGTCTGGTCCTGAACTTATCCCCCCCATTGTTTTCAATCGGGTACCGCTGGGCCTTATCTTTGAATAGTCAAATTCAATATCTTTTCCTTCATACCAGGTTTTTAGACCCAGTGTTAATGCCTTTCCCCATCCTTCTTTGCTGTCTCCGATAATATGGGTGGGGACATTTTGTCCACTTTGGGTCTTTACTATGGGGAGTTGCTGAACATTTCTGTTTTCTACAGAGAACCCCACCCCTGTACCGCACATCAAAAGATACATAATTTCGGCAAAGTCATTCAGGCTTTTAGGCGCTATGTAGGCACAGTTATAAATAGCAACGTTGGTTGCTTTTGCCGCATCACCTGCTGTCCACATTAAACGCATGGAAGGCATTGCTTCCTGATTCAGGATGGCCTTTTTAATCTCATTATATTTTGCCTCAGATATCTTATTTCCAATTTTTTCTTTCATAAAAGCAATGTATCTATCAACGGTTTCAATCCATGTTTCTCTCCTCTTTTCTTCCGGAAGCCATCGTGAATATGTCCTGTAGAAGATAAATTCGCCCAGTTCATCTGAAAAGTATTTTTTGCTCTCTTTTACCAGTTTTTTGACCCTTTCAGGGATTGCCTGTTGTTTTTCCCTGATTTTAGCCCTTTCCTGACGGT
>CAYORP010000029.1:0-5183 GCA_964406415.1 uncultured bacterium | reverse complement strand
ATGTAACAGAAATTTTTTTCTATCCGGAGTTGGAAAGGAGACAGGTAAAAACTATAATGAACGCCCAAAAAGAGAAGATACTCCTGTCACACGGAAGTGGAGGAAGGGCAATGCATACCCTTATAAGAAAAACCTTCCTCGGAAAATTCAATTCCAGAGTACTGGAGAAACTTGAGGACTCAGCCGTACTGAAAAATCCCGGCGCCCGGTACGACCTGTGCCTGACCACAGACACCTACACGGTGGACCCGCTGTTTTTCCCAGGCGGGGACATCGGCAAACTTTCTGTATGCGGAACAATTAACGACCTGTCCGTAATGGGCGCAACACCCTTGTTTATCACCTGTGGTGTCATTTCCGAAGAAGGACTTGAAACCTCTGTTCTGGAAAAGATAGCCGGCTCCATCGCCGCCACAGCAAAGAAGGCAGGAGTTGAGGTTGTCACCGGTGACTTCAAGGTAGTTGAGAAAGGCAAGGCAGACAAAATTTTCATTAATACCTCAGGTCTTGGAATCCGTCCCAAAAAGATGAAATCAGGCAGGGGTTTGATAAAAAAAGGAGACAGGGTTATAATTAACGGCTGTATTGGAGAACATGAACTTGCAGTCCTGTCGGCAAGAAAAAAGTTCGGCATACCTCCCGGCATAAAAAGTGACTGCGCTCCGTTAAACAAACTTATATCCGGGATACTGAAGGTCTCCCGGAATGTACGTTTTATGAGAGACCCCACAAGAGGCGGTCTGGCAACGACACTTAACGAAGTGGTTGAAGGACTGGGTGTCGGCATCACCATATATGAAAAAAACCTGCCGGTCAGCGGCAGGGTGGGTTCAATGTGCGAGATACTCGGATTTGACCCTCTGTATCTGGCAAACGAGGGCAAGGTTATTGTTATATGCCCGGCAGAGGAGACAGACACGGTCCTCTCTGCAATGAAGAAACACCCCTGCGGGAGAAGGTCGGCAGTTATAGGAGAGGTGGTAAAAGAACCAGCGGGGAAGGTAGTAATGGAAACCATCATAGGTTCAAAAAGAATTGTTGACATGCTTTCCGGGGCGCAACTGCCCAGGATATGTTAAAGAGAAAAGAAAATGTCTGCTCTAAAAAAGATACGCACTGCCATCTACGGGGTAGGACCAATTGGAACAAATATTGTGAAGTTCATTGCAGACAGAGAAGAGATTGAGATAGTGGCAGCAGTTGACACAGCACCGGATAAGGCAGGCAAAGACCTTGCAGACATTACAGGGATAGAAAAAAACAAAGGGGTCATAGTAGAGGGTGATGCAGAAAAGGCGCTTGCAGGCAAAGACATTGACGTCGCAGTACTCGCCACAACCTCTTCCCTCTTGAGAATCAAACCGCAACTGACAGGAATCATATCTTATGGTATCAATATCGTCTCTACCTGTGAGGAGCTTTCTTATCCATGGATAACCGCACCCGAAATAGCAAGGGAGATTGACAGTACTGCCAGAAAAAAAGGGGTTACAGTGCTCTCCACGGGCGTCAACCCCGGATTCCTGATGGACTACCTGCCTCTGATAATGACCGGCGTCTGCCGCAACGTTGAGCAGATAACGGTTGAAAGGATACAGAATGCCGCAAACCGCAGGGTTCCCTTCCAGCAGAAGGTCGGAATAGGACTGACGGTTGAAGAGTTTCAGTCAAGGGTAAAAGAGGGAACCATCCGACACGTAGGACTTACAGAATCCATACATATGATTTCAGCGCATATGGGATGGGAGATAGACAGAACGGAAGACAAGATTGAACCTGTTATTGCGGAAGGAAATATAGCCGTTAACGAAAGGACGATTGAAAAAGGCAGGGTGCTCGGAGTACAGCAGACAGGACGGGGATTTTCAAAAGGCAATGAACTGATAACGCTTCTGTTTAAAGCGGCGGCAGGTGTTGACACTCCTTATGACAGAATACACATCAAAGGGATACCCGAGATAGATTCAAAAATCAGGGGGGGCGTGAATGGAGATGTCGCTACCTGTGCAATTGTTACAAACGCAATACCCGTTGTCATGAAAGTTGAACCCGGGTTGAAGACTATGGCTGACATTAAACCCATAACATTTTTTGGAGGGACAATATTCTAATCCTAAGTCCCCCTTTTTTAAAGGGGGAGAAGGAAGGGTAGAGTTCAGGATAAAGGAGGAAAATGATTAGATTTTCAGTGTGCATTGAGATGTTCTGGAAAGATATGCCAATTGAAGAGAGAATAAAAGAGGTCAAAAAAGCAGGATTTCCCGCATTTGAGTTCTGGGGATGGAAGAACAAAAACCTTGATAATATTTTGAAGGTTAAAGAAGAAACAGGCATTGAAACCTCTGCCTTCTGCATTGAGCCAAATTTCTGCCTTACAGATGACGGTAATGAGAAGGAACTGGTAAGTGGGGTTTTGGAATCTACTAAAAAGGCGCATATCTTGAAATCCAAAAACCTCATTGTAACGACAGGCAACATAGTTGCAGGTGAAACCTTTGAGATGACCAGAAGAAAGGTGGTCAGAAAACTGAAAGAGATATCAAAGGTGGCGGCAGATAATAACATAACTCTTGTTATTGAACCGCTTAATCCAGTTATAAATCATAAGGGCTACTGGCTGACAAAAACCACAGAGGTGGTGGATATTATTATGGATGTCAATTCCCCTAACCTCAAGATACTTTATGACATATACCACCAGCAGGTAACTGAAGGCAATATACTACATAACATTGAAAAGTATTTTCCACTTATAGGTCATTTCCATTCCGCAGGCGTACCGGGAAGGAATGAACTGCTTGGAGGAGAACTGGATTACAAAAACATCTTTGCCGCAATTGACAGAGCAGGATACAAGGGCTTTATAGGGCTGGAACTTGCGCCGAAAATCAGCGAGGATACTGCACTGAAACAGGCCCTCTCTCTCGTATAAAAATGGAATCAATATACCTGTTGTCTCCTTCAGGGCTCATTATACTACTTTTCAGTGGCTTTATAATAGGTCTTTCCAAAACCGCCGTACCGGGACTTGGGACGCTGGCAATCCCTCTGTCTGCAATGGTTTTGCCCGCACGCGCTTCAACAGGGGTGGTTCTGGTAATGCTTATCTGCGGTGATATATTTGCAGTTGCATACTACAGAAGAAACGCAGTCTGGTCTCACCTTTTACGCCTCTTTCCATATGTAATTGCAGGCATTATCATCGGATATTTTTTACTCGGCAGGATTGACGACAGTCAGTTAAGACCGGTTATCGGATTGATAATACTTTTTATGCTTGGACTTAACCACTGGTGGAAAAAGCGCAATAAAAAAGAGGATGTTAATATACCCTCACGGTGGTGGTTTGCCGCTTTTATGGGACTTCTGGCAGGAACAACAACAATGCTTGCCAATGCGGCAGGACCGATAATGGTCATATACCTGCTTGCAATGGGACTGCCGAAAAAAGAGTTTATCGGGACAGGTGCGTGGTATTTTTTTCTGGGGAATCTTATCAAGGTACCATTCAGCGCCAACCTCGGTCTGATAAACAGTGTGTCTTTGGAACTGAACCTTACACTCTTTCCGGGTATTGCACTTGGAGCTGTACTCGGCATACTTGTCCTGAAAAAAATCCCTGAGAAGGCTTTTAACATCATCGTTCAGGTGCTCACTGTCGCCGCCGCTGTAAAACTTCTATTCTGACTCCCCGTATTGCAAATTATATAGAGAGCAGAGCAAGTTCGCCAGATAGCAAGACGGCAAGGAAGAGGCAACGAGGCGTATTAATGTAATACGTTGAGGCAGCCGATGACACAGCCAACGCCGCTATCTGGATGAAATCACTCTGCTATCATATAATTTTCGGCATACCTGATTATATCATTCATCATCCTGACACTGGCAACCGGATATTTGCCTATTGACGTTTCCCCTGAAAGCATGACATAGTCCGTACCATCAATAACCGCATTTGCCACATCGCTCACCTCCGCCCTTGTAGGAAAAGAGTTTTCAGTCATACTTTCAAGCATCTGAGTGGCGGTTATTGAAAATCTTTTGTTCTTTCTGCACCTTCCGATAATCTCTTTCTGTACAAACGGCACCTTGTAAACAGGGATGCTTATGCCCATATCACCCCTCGCTATCATTATGCCGTCAGATACACCTATTATCTTATCAATACTGTCTATTCCATCCTGGCATTCTATCTTGGCAACCACAGAGATATTCTGTTTTTCCCCGATGTAGTCTTTTAATGCAAGTATATCTTTTTTACTTCTCACGAAGGACTGTGCAATGTAGTCCACTCCGTTTTCAAGCACAAAATCAATGTCTCTTTTGTCCTTTTCGGATAGAGAAGGAAACCTCAGTTTTGCCCCCGGGATGTTGATACCCTTGCGTTCTTTCAACTCCCCTCCTGCAATGACCTTAAGTTTTATCCTGTTTCTTTCAATCTCCTTTACCTTCAGAACAATCCTTCCGTCATCAATGTATATAAAACTTGCAGGTTCAAGGTCTTTTATCTCGCCTGGGTAGTCAAAAGGGATATACCCCTCTGCTGTAAAATTCTGAGCGTTAACCATATAGACAGTTTTGTTCTTTTCGAGTAATAACGGTTTGTGGCCACTGAACCGTCCTACCCTTATCCTTGCCCCTTCAAGGTCTGCAAGTATCTTTATTCTTCGGTGGTATTTTTTATTAAGGCTGCGTACAGTTCTTATTCTGTCAAGATGTGCCGTACGATTACCATGCGAAAAATTTATCCTTACCGCATCCATACCCGCCTTCATCATCTCTCTTAAAACCGCTTCCGATGAACTGGCAGGCCCTATCGTGCACAATATCTTCGTCTTCGGTCGGTATCCTTGTAAAACGGGCATTTTTTCTCCTTTTATAAGTATAAGACCTCTTCTTTACAATGTCAAAAACCGCATCCATGCTATAATAAAAAGGTGAAAAAGAAAAAAACAAGAGCCCTTGTGCTTATATCCAACGGCCTTGACAGCCGTCTTGCCCTTTTAATGCTCAAAGAACAACTGGGGGGAGAAAACGTTGAAGCCCTGCACTTCATCCTGCCTTTTGCTAAAGGACATTCCAGTGATAAATCCAGCGTTATTGATTTTGCACGGGAACAGCAGGTCAAACTGAACCTTATAGACTGTACCAGAGGACGGATGCTGAACGAGTACATAAAAATC
>CAYORP010000028.1:0-8245 GCA_964406415.1 uncultured bacterium | reverse complement strand
CGGATTTGCAGAGCTTAGGTTGCAGTTGTTGCCACGGAACCCCCATGCCGCAATGATATCAGGACCTTTGCCTGCCGCCAGAAGCGTTGCTTCGTAAACCTCTTTTTCTCTTCCTTCGGGTATATTATGAGACTGAATCCATATATGAGAGCGTTTATTATACCTATGGCACAACCTTACGACATCGGCAGTCTTCTCCGCCACCCATGCAAGGCTCTTTTTTTCCTGAATCCAGTATGGGTCGGTACCATAAACATCAAGTGAATCATCAGCCAGCAGACCTTCCAGGTTATGTCTTCCTATATCTTCTGCGGTACCCGGCATAAGGCACAGCATATTCACTATCTCCGGCTGTGCCTCTTTTGCACTCTGAAAGAGTATGTGGAGAAACCCTGTTATGTCTTCATAGAATTTTTCCTCTACTTTTTCAGTCACTTCCTCCGGCATATCCTTTCCATATTTCAGTCTGAACCTTTCCCTGCAGTATCTGCACCTGCAGAAGCCGGGCTTGGGCTCATCCCAGAAGATACCTTTTACCGGATGTTTTTTAATAAAATTGGAGGTAAATGCGACCACCCATCTGAGAAACTTCGGGTTGTTGAAACAGGCTCGCGGGACATAAGGACTGTCCTCATTGTCAGAGGTAACTGCCGAATTGAAACCCGTCCGCCTGACATCCGGATTATGGCAGACATACTTGCTGGGCATCAGGTTGGTGGCAAAACATCCTCCAAGCCCCCAGAAGTTAAGATAGACATCCAGCCCGAATTTTTTTGCCTGCCTTAAGACCGCCTCAATCCGTCCCGGAAAGAGGTCAACGTCAATCTCAGTAACGCAGAAGACAATACCAGTACACCCGCAGGTCTTTATCTCCCGGAGGTCGCTTGCCACATGATGCGGGTCAGCGCCGTAGTATGCCACCAGTCTCTCAAGCATTCTTTCCCTTTTCTATTTCTTTTCAGTCTCAGTAAAAACGGGTTTGCACACAACAATCTTTATGGCGCGGTACTGCAGTTCCCAGTCTCCTGTTCCATCTCCAAAAACAGAAACCTTTCCCTCACTGCTGACAAATGTGATACCTTTACCACCTGTGGCTACCCAGCATCCGTTTTCTGTCGCACAGATGTCCAGCGGGTTGTAACCTGCCTTTTCATTCAGCAAAATTTCGCCTTCAGTGGACAGCCTCACTATCCGGGATGGGTATAGATTATCCCTCTCCATACTTGCCAGTATCCATATATTCTCCTTACCGTCATAGGATGCCATTCTGGGAAAAGGCAGTTCAACCTCTTTTTTTATCTCACCCTCTTTGGAAAGTATAACGACACGGTGGTTCAGGTAGTCTGTAACAAAAACAGAGTCTCCAGTCACCGCTATTGCTTTTCCCCCCACTGCCAGACGGTCGCTGCCTTTTTGAAGGAAGTCATACCCCTTCAGGGACTTTATCCTGTTGCCTTCCTTATCAAGTTTAACCACCCAGGAAGGGTCTATTTCCGGTTTTTCGGGATTTCTCCTGCCCGGGTCAGCAAGCCACACACTCCCGTCAGAAGTGTCGCAGACAACGCAAACCGGTGAGAGGAAACCCGCAAAATCCTTCATCTCCGCAACCTCCGTTGTGTCTTCCTTCATCTTTATGCGCACAACCTTGTTTCTTGATGCATCAGTGACCCATAAAAAGTTGCTATTCGCATCAAAAGACATCCCGAAGACAACGCGAAAGGGGAACCCTGCATCAACAGCACTCACCCTGCCTTCAGAATCCAGAGCCTTCACACCCTCAGCAAAAAAGAAGATGCGGCTGTTTTTCTCATCAGGAGCGGTTGCATAAACAAGTCCCTGTATCTTTTCAAAAGAGGCAAGCACCTGTTTTCCGTCAGGGGAGATTTTTACTGCCTTTACCTCAAACCTCTTAATCTCCTTGTTGTAGGGAAACTGCTGGAATACAACCACATATCCGGGTTCCGCAAAAAGCACAGAAACCGTACATCCCAGCAGGAATATCCACACTAAAAACAGCCTTCTGCAATTCATTTTTACTCCTCTGCCAGTTTATACAATACCTGGGGTTCCTATTTCCCCTCATCAAACCTTTCTGCATCTATCCACAACTGGGGGATTGAAGTACCTCTGATGTCCGGATATGCATCAAGATAGTCCTGGTAGTCCTTGGGAAACCATATTGCATGGCCGTCAGCAAAAAGAACGCTGTATCCCTCGCTAAAATGTGGGTAGCCGGCATTATGGTTTGTATATGCCATCTGGTAGCCTTCCGCAGAAGCGGCGATTGACACGTTGTTTCTGACCATCTCAGTCAGTAAAGACGTATATGTTTGCCTGTAACGGTTATCAATAGCCGTCTCTGAATCCCTTACCCATCCCCTGTAGAGGTAACTCCCGCATATTCCGTTTGTCCCCCACCAGTCTTCAAAATTGTCTCTGAATTGCCTTAACTGTACACTTCCTTGCAGAGAACTCGGACAGTAGTAAACGTTATGGTCCTCAATATATGACCCGTATAAAAGTCCCAGTCCTGTGGGCAGTGTATGATAGTCAAGATTCCTGTCTCTCATTATATAGGCATATCCTCCTTTGGTAAATAATGAAGCATATCCATTTCTACAAGCGTCCGAAAAAGGTATCCACTTACCCTCCACACTGGTGGTTGAGAGAGAACCCAGCGGAACATTGTTGTTAAAGTCGTTGGCATACATATGTACTGCAAGTCCCAGTTGTTTCAGGTTATTGATACAGACTGCCCTTCGTGCCTGCTCCCTCGCCCTTGAAAGTGCCGGCAGTAACATTGCCGCCAGAATCGCTATGATGGCAATAACCACCAGCAGTTCTATCAGCGTAAATCCTTTTTTCTCAGTCATTTTATCCTCCTTTGCTTATCTTGTTAAACTATCTGCTTCAGCCCAGAAAGACGCCTTTATACTTGCTCCTGATGGAGCAACGTTATTGTAATAGGTATTGCTGGTATCTGTATAATAGGTATGGTCTGCATCATTCATCCACAAAACCTCGCCTGTGTAAAAGAGAACATTAAAACCTTCTCCCTGATGGGGATGTGCCTCCCCATAAGTTCCAGTCCAGTCAGCCACTGCTGCATAGGAACCTTGTGTTGCTCTTCTGTACAAGGTTCCGGTAGTTCCCACGTTTGGTATATTGTATCCATTCCTGTAGGCATAAGATGAAGACATGGTAGTACCCGTCTCATAATATACTATCTCATTCTCATAGGAATAAACAGTATTTCCCGGGCAATAAAAAATTTCCCAGTTTTTAATGTATCCATTCTGTTGACTGGCATTTTCTTCTTTTAAACGGGCTAACCCTACCCTCTCATAGGTATTTTTTACTACCAGTGTAGAAGTTGCACCAGAAAGGTTGCCATAGACATTTGCCCAGGGAACATATTCGTAATCCTGTGCATACATAGCAATGGCAATTCCTATCTGATGAAGATTACTGGTACAGGTAGCTCTAAATGCCTGTTCCCTCGCCCTCGCAAGTACTGGCAGAAGCATCGCCGCCAGGATAGCTATGATGGCAATAACCACCAGCAGTTCTATCAGGGTGAAACCATTTCCTCTTTTCATTTTACTTCCCTCCTTTATACCCGCTCTTCCACGCGGGGTTATATATTTTTAACAGTCCCAATCAGAAGTGCGATAAATCGCACCGCTACAAATCTACCTTCTTACTTCTTCAGCATCACCTCCTTATCTGTAAGTTTTGCAACGCTGTCTCTCTTAATCATATTCACGGGCAAACAGAACCTTTTCTGCGAAACAGGTTTGCCCTGAATAAGTTTCATCAATATCTCAACACTCTTTTCTCCCATCGCCTCAAGATTCTGTGCGATTGTGGTAAGCGGAGGATGGGTTATCTGTGATACAGGCAGGTTATCAAAACCCATAACGGAAATTTCATCAGGCACACTTATACCCTTTTCATTCAATGCCTGAAGCACGTTTACAGCAATCAGGTCATGGGCACATACTATCGCAGTAGGCCTATCATTCCCGGCAAGCAATTCAAACGTTTCCTCATAACCTGTTTTCGGGTTGCTTGTTACGGGAATCTTTATCCACTCCTCATTCACTTTTATGCCAGACTCCTGCAGAGATGTTCTATATCCCCTTATCCTCTCACTGATGCTTGTCCCCAGCATGGAACTTATAAATGCAATCTCTCTGTGGCCTGACCTGAGCAGATACTTCGTACTCTCATAAACGCCTTTAAAATTATCCGAAGATATTGAATAGACATCTTTTCCCGGCAATGGCATATCAACAACCACCACAGGGATACCGTTGTTTTGGAAGGTATTTACAACGTTGAGGTTTCTCTCAAAATGTTCATTGCTTAACAGGGGATGGAATATAACGCCGGCGACCTTTTTTTCAATCAGCATACCCATATGCTGCTCTTGTTTATCAAAGTCAAAATTGGTGTAGCATAAAACAATGTGGTAGCCCTGTTGAAAGACCTTGTTTTCAATAGCAGAGGTGAGTCCGGGAAATATTCCTCCCTCGCCGTTGGCAACCAGAAAACCTATATTTTTATTGACACTGTTTTTTATGGATGGACGCGTTGCAAAAGTTCCTCTGCCCTTTACCCTGTAAGCCCAACCCTCTCCGACAAGTTTTTCAAGGGACTGTATGGCGGTATTTCGGCTCACTTTGTATCTTTCCATTAAATGTCTTTCAGAGGGTAAGGGACTGTCAGGAAGTATCCCACCATTACTTATCTTACCCTTTATCTCTTCTTTTATCCTTACATACTTTGGTACGAAGTTTTCCAGTTCTTTCCTGTCCATTTTAGCCTTGTTCAGTTACATCTCTTACTGGATGGGTTAACCCATCCAGTGTAAGTGTACCACAAATTTGGATTCTTGTCAAGAGCATGTCGGTGCAAAATGATAATGTCCTCTTTGTGCAAAGTAAAAATGTCCTCTTTTGCTAAACTAATGGATAGCAAAGGAGGACATAATGAGAGAGGATATTATACAGATGAGTAAAGGAGAATTGGCAAGATTAGGGGTAATAAAGGAAGTGTTTAACAAGCGACTGAAGCAGAAGGAAGCTGCGGAGAAGATAGGGTTGTCAACCCGGCAAGTACGTCGGATCATGGTTAAATTAAAGCAACATGGAGACATAGGAATTGTTCATGGAAACAGGGGAAAAGTATCTACGAGGAAATACAGTTGGAAGTTCCGAGAGCGAGTAATGAGAATCTTAAAGGATAAATACATTGATTTTGGACCAAGTTTTGCTGCGGAGAAGATGCAGGAGAGAGAGTCTATAAAGATAAACCGGGAAACATTACGACAATGGATGATAGACGAAAAGATCTGGATAACGAGGAATATGCGGGCATCAATAAAGAGTTACCGGTGGCGGAAAAGGAAGGAGTGCATGGGAGAGATGATTCAAACAGACGGGTCAACACATGACTGGCTGGAAGGTCGGGGTCCCAAGATGGTATTGATGGTCTATATTGATGATGCCACGAGTAATGTTTTCGCTCGGTTTTATCCGCAGGAAACCACACATGCAGCTATGGATAGTTTCCGCAGATATATTGAGATATACGGTATACCTCAAAGTCTTTATTTTGACCGCAATAGTATTTACAAGACTACACGGCAGGCTAATCTGGATGAACAACTCCAAGGCCAAGGTCCCCGTACCCAGTTTGATATGGTATTGGATATTTTAAAGGTGGAAGCTATCCATGCCTATTCTCCCCAGGCAAAAGGTAGAATAGAACGGTTGTTTGGTACCTTCCAGGATAGATTGATTAAGGAGATGCGACTGGCTGGTATCCGGTCTATGGAACAAGCCAATACTTTTCTGGAAGAATATCTACCTAAATACCGGGATATGTTTGTTATACCACCACTCAATTCGAAAGATATGCACCGTGCTGTTCCGGAAGAGTTGGACTTGAATTGGGTGTTTGCTTTCCGGGAGAAACGGATGGTCTCGAATGATTTGACAGTTTCATGGAGAAACCGGACATTACTTTTGACCAGAGCGTCAGCAGGTTTGAAAAAGCAACGTGTTACTGTTTTGGAAAATCTGGAAGGAGAGATACGAATATGGGTTAATAACCGGTTTCTGGAATCTCAGGAAATTACTAAAGATACACTTGGTCAAATACGAAAGAAGAAAGCTGTGCAGGAACCTAAAACGAAGATTCGGACCAAATCTTGGAGACCTCCAGCGGATCATCCATGGAGAAAACAAAACCGGGCAATATTTGCAGAATTATACACCGGAACGTAAACATAAAAACCGGACATTTTCATTTTGCAGAGAACCGGACATATTTATTTTGCATTGACAGAGCAAGTCTTTTCCATACAGGATGAGACTGAAGAAATATTGGGTCATAATAACGGGCACTATGACTATAACAATGAAAGACACGGCTCTAAGCAGTATAAAAGAAGTGAAGAAGTTTCTGAAGTTTAGCAGGAAGGTTGAGTTTAAACGAAGGAATAGGCAAGAGGCCTATCTCTGGATGGAACAAACCATGGAGAAGTTCGGATATTGTCAATTAAGCAAGGAAGATAAGGGAACAATGAAGAAATATCTGAAGAAGGTAACCGGATACAGGGAAATCAGCAGGATAAAAGAGCGGTTGTATAAGAAGAACCGGTTTACCAAGAGATATACTATGGAATCCGGTTGTTTGCAGAAACTGACGAACTGCATAGTTTACCCAACGGGATAACATTGAAGAAAATATACACTATGACATTATTTGTGCAAGAAGCAATAAAAGGAAAGGTCAAACATCTTCACTGACTTTTTTGAGAAAATTTGCTAAGGCACCTGAGAAATAGATATACTGTTCTTCCCCGTACTCCGGAGATGCTTTTGAAGGGTCTCCTGTAGCTCCTGATTCAGTAATTTCTTTTACCAGATATTCCGCAATAGGTTTACCTTTAACCTTCAGTTCAGGTTTCACGGCACATTCTTTCCTAACCATATCAGGACGGTGGTAAAGATAATAGGATGTCTCACAGGCGTCGGCATGAAAACTAAATTGTCCCTGATTAACTTTTGTATAAACTTTATGTGCATCAAAAAAGCAATTGGTTTCATCGGCCATATATAATTTTACACCTGAAATATTTTTTTCTTTGAATTTTGCCAGCATATCTTTTAATGCATCCTTCGCCGGAGCAATATTCCCTCCGTGTCCGCTCATGCATACTATTTTTTTAAAACCGTTTCTTACAATTTCATTGACAATTTCCTGCAGGAGTGAAATATAGACCTGCAAACTCACACAAATTGTCCCGGCAAAATCCATATGCCCTGTTGCTATACCGTATGGAAGGGGAGGTAAGACAAGAGCATGGACGTTGTATTTCTCTTTGGACTGCCGAGCTCCTTCGTTTGCCCATGAGCGGGATAGGAACAAATCACAACCGACAGGCAGCATAGGCCCGTGCTGTTCAATACTTCCCAGAGGGAGTACAACAATATATTCTTTTTTCGCACAATCTTTAATTTCTTCCCATGTAAAATTTTCCCATAAAATATCTCTATAGTCTTCTTCTCTATACGGATGCATATCTCCTCCTTGCCGCTATTGGCAGCAGTTTTACCAGCGTTTCAATTTATAAGGATTAAAAAGCGGGCTTTTGTTAATGTAAGGGAAAGTATCAGTCTTCTTTATATAAATCTTTGTTTCTGAGCCGACGATGCCTCCGAAACCCTGTTCGTCAAAAACTCTTACGGCAATAAGATTGTATCCACCATATCTAATAATATCAGCCGGTACGGGATAGTCCCTCTCTGCAATCCAGTAAGATTCAGTTTCCCTGCCTGTACGGCCAATCTGCTTTCCATTGAAATATGTCACATCCATATCGTCCACCGCACCAAGAAGCAACGAGAGTTTTTTGTTTTGCATATCTTCAGGAATAAATACCCTGCAGCGGTACCAGGCAAATCCGTCATATGGCCGTTTTGCATCAGGGAAGTTCGGGTTATCCTCTTTTGTTCCCTGGTTTTCCCAGTAACCGGGCGTTCGGATATCCTTCCATTCCGAATCGTCAAAATCAGGATTCATCCAGCCTTCACGACTACCTGTATTTGCAGGGTCTGTTGAAAACCTCCAGATATCCGGCAGAAGGATTTCTTTGTTTTGTGCCGCCCCGGCAATCATGTCTGAAAAACCCTTTAATTTTCCTCCTGAATTGGCAATTATTAAACTGAAAATC
>CAYORP010000027.1:0-2780 GCA_964406415.1 uncultured bacterium | reverse complement strand
ATACAATAATATTATAAGCACCTTCGGAGTATGCCTTCCGCTTTTGCAAAAGGAGGAAAACGAATATGAGCAAACATTTCAAATTCCTTGCCGGTTATGCCATAAGCCTTCTTTTTCTCCTGCCGATATTTTCTCACGCCTCACCTCTTGAAGAAGAACTGCAAAAACTGAGAGAAGCAGGTATCCCCACCACCATAGAAGAACTCAACCTGCCTGACATCCCCGATGAGGAAAACGCAAAGTTTTTATATGAAAAGGCAGAACAACTCCAGGGCGCCTTATTCAAGAAACATAGAGAACTATGGAATTATTTTCCTTCATGGGGATACGCGATGTCCTGGGATGAAGTACCGGTAGAAAAAAAGAAACAAGTTGTAGATTATCTACTCAATGACGCTGAGTTTAACCGGTTATGCGATATGCTTGAAAAAGCTGCGAAAATGCAATGTTTATTCTTCAGTAAAGACGTTTTGCCGGAAAATGAATTATCAGAGACAACATTGATGCGCAACACGTTTGCATACTTCCGAGGATTTGCCAGAACCCTTTCAGACAAGGCGAGAATTGAGGCGGAATACGGAGATATTGATAAGGCCTTGAAAGCGATATTAACAGGATTCAGGTTAAGTGATTCCCTTTTCAATGAACCAAGAGTGATACCTGTACTCGTTCATATAGCAGCAGACGTCATTACAATGGAATGCCTACAGGAAGTAATACAAAAATCATCGTTCAAAAACAGTAAAAAGATAGCAGGTGATTTATTGTTTTACAAGCAAATCATGGAAAATATCAGCAGGAAAAGAAACAGCCGGAGAATGATAAACCAATTGATAACAGGCCTTATATTTGATGCGAGAGAAGCATTTCCCATCTATAAAAGAATGGGCGAAACAATGTTTCAACTCTCGGAATTTGAAAAGAAAATGATTGAATCAATTCGCTGGCAGGAAGAACATAGAAAAGAACTGAAAGAAAAGATAGGCGAAGAAGAATATCAAAAACTCTATGGCTCAACAATGTTAAAAACTCCCACTGCTGAAGAGGTTGAGCGACAATATAAACAGTCTAAAGAGTTGCTTAAGGCAGATTTTTTAAAAAGTGGATTAGCAGATGTGACGGAGTTTCTTGCACAGCAAGAAGTTCTATACCTGAATTTACTCAACAGGATTATCCCTGTATTTCAGAGACCTTACTATGAAGCAAAGGATGAGTTAAATAAATCTTTTGAAGAGATAGAAAAAGAAATAGAGGGGAAATACACACTCCGTTCCATATCAAATCCTTTAGCTATACGAAGCATGCTGAACCCTTATTTGAGACACAAATCTCTTGCTGGAATGGGAGAAATAGGTCTTGCCAATATCATCTATAAACAAAAGCACGGAGAGTTTGCCGACTCTTTAAATCAACTGGCTCCGGAAATCCTGCCTGTCCTTCCGCATGACCCCTTCACCGGCAAGGACTATATCTACAGAAAAACGGATACAGGGTTTACCGTTTACAGCGTGGGTGAGAACCTGACTGATGACGGCGGTATTGACCGTTACAGCAAAGAAGGCAGGGAAAAAGGTTCAACTGATATCGTCTGGAGAATAAACTAAGTAGTGGATGCAAAAATGGAGAAAAAGATAGAACCGGTACTGGAACTGAAAACAATTCTTGCATGTCTGCTTGTTTTGCTGGTGGCATTGAATCTCTTTTTGGTATTCAGGGTATTCAGTGTAAGCGGGGAACTACAGACTCTCGGAAAAAAATTTGATTTTTACAAAAATACAAACGTTCTTTTAAACGAAAGGATTGTTCATCTTTTAGAAGAGAAAGAAAAGATAAGAGAAGCGAACAAAAAATTACAGACTTCTATGAATTATTACAGGAAAAAAACTCTTCATCAGTCTATGTTATCTTCAAAGGGAATAGCGGAGTTAAGGGAAAAGGGGCTAAAAGACCCTGTAAAAGAAATAAGAGCCGACCTTATGAATCGTAATGAATTGATTCCCTATAAAGGGGTTTTGGGCGGAACCATGAGATTTGCTTCTGAGATAGATATCCATATACTTTCAACCCGATGGGTCAGGGCATATTTTGAGGATGGGCATATAGACGGCTGGATGCTGCTTGAATATCATATATCGGAAGAAGGAACAATTTCTTGGGAAGTCATTGATTCTTATTTGGGTTCCGCCAAGAATTTGTGAAAATTTAGCAGGACAAAATCTTAAAAATGAACTGATTTGTGAAAAATGGAAGCGATTTTCCAGAAGAATATCTGGCAATACTGGTAGACTGAGAAGTTGTATCTGCGCCGATTGTCAAGGAAAAAATTTCAGGAGGAGATAGGCTAATCTTGCCTAAAGAAACAATAGACAAAAATCTCGGAAAATAAAATAGGAGAAAAACAATGGGAATGATAGAATGGGCGGAAAACAAGATAAAGAAACTGACCTTCTGGGATATGGCGCTGACCAAGTATACATGTATATTTTTCGGTCTTATCATAGGTGCTTATATCTCAGGATTCGTCAGGCAGTATATCTATCTATTCCTCATCCTGTTTATCGCCGGATACATCACCGCCGTTTACAGGTTCTTTATCAAAAAATAACCTGGATTTATTTTCCCCGATTTAGTAAAGGAACAAAATGCATTTAACAGATAATCAGATTACCGGGCTGGTTCTGGTTGGACTTGCGATAGTGGTTCTCGCTATTGTTTTGAGAACATGGCTTTCCACTTCCGGTGACAAAAAGAAAACGGCTTTTTCATGGAACCTCAGCACC
>CAYORP010000026.1:0-5086 GCA_964406415.1 uncultured bacterium | reverse complement strand
ACCATTAATCACTATGGAACAGGTAATACCTGATTGGATAAAGAAGAAGGTGCGTGTAACAGGAGAGTATGAGAAGGTTAGACAACTGCTGAAAAGACTATCTCTGAATACTGTATGTGAAAGTGCAGTCTGTCCCAATATGTATGAGTGCTTTGGAAAGAGATATGTCAGTTTTATGATTCTTGGGGACAGGTGTACCAGAGTTTGCAGATTCTGTGGGGTTTCTCGCCTGCAGGTTTCAGAACTACCTGATGAAAAAGAACCAGAGAATGTAGCAGTTGCGATAAAACAGTTAGGTATGAGATACGCAGTTATCACCTCTCCTTCAAGGGATGACCTGCCAGATGGTGGAGCAGAACAGTATGCTAAAACAACAGAAAAAATACGCAGTATTAACCAGGGAACAAAGATTGAACTGCTCATACCTGACTTTAAGGGTGACATAAAAAGTTTGGAGACTGTTTTTGCTGAAAACCCCGATGTAATTTCGCATAATATTGACACAGTTTCCTCTCTTTATCCTTCAGTCAGACCGTTTTCCAGTTACGAGACATCTATGAAGGTTTTGAGGATAATAAAAGAAAACGGATTTATCACAAAATCAGGAATTATGCTGGGACTGGGGGAGAAGAAAGAAGAGGTGATAAAACTTCTTTATGAAATCAGAGATACAGGGTGTGAATACCTTGTGATAGGACAGTATCTGAGACCATCAAAGAAAGCCATCCCCGTGGTGGAATTTTTACATGAAGAGGTCTTTAAGGAGTATGAAGAGACAGGGAAAAAACTCGGATTCAAAAATGTTTTTGCAGACACCTTTTACAGAAGTTCCTATATGGCTGAAAAACTCATTCTGCCCTGATAATACAACATGGAGAAAGGATGATAGAAATGTTTGATGAACTTGAAGAGATACTCTCAAAACCTTCTGAAGGAGTAAACAAAACAATTAAAAACTTGAAGGGTGACATCATCATCCTTGGAGTTGCCGGCAAGATGGGACCTACCATTGCAAGGATGCTCTTAAGAAGTTGCAGGGAAACCGGAGTTAAAAAAAAGATTCTGGGCGTATCCAGATTTTCTGATAAAAACGTCAGGCAAAACATGGAAGAGTACGGCATAAAAACAATTGAGTGCGACCTACTTGAAAGAGACGAGGTAATGAAACTACCCGATGCCGAAAATGTCATATTCCTCGCAGGGATGAAGTTTGGGGCAACAGGGAAAGAGTCACTGACATGGGCGATGAATGCATACGTACCTGCTCTTGTATCTGAAAGGTATAAAAAATCAAGAATAGTAGCACTTTCCACAGGAAATGTTTACCCTTTTACTGAAGTAAAGGGAGGGGGATGCAGGGAAACAGACCCAACGGGGCCTGTGGGGGAATACGCCCAGTCCTGTCTGGGAAGAGAAAGGATATTTCAGTATTTTTCCAAAAAGAATAACACTCCAGTTACAATAATAAGACTGAACTATGCCATAGAACTGAGATACGGCGTTCTGGTAGACATTGCGGAGAAGGTAAGGGACAATACTCCAATTGACCTGAGAATGGGTTATGCAAATGTTATATGGCAGACAGACGCCAACAGAGGGATAATACAGTCTTTCTCACTTTGCTCAGTTCCACCTGCAATAATCAATCTGACAGGTCCTGATATAATATCAGTAAGGGAGACTGCAGAGAAATTCGGAAAAATGTTTAATAAAAAGCCTGTTTTTGTTAATAAAGAAGAGAGAACTGCATTGCTTTCAGATTCATCTCTTTTCTGGAAAACCTTCGGTGGGACAGACACAGATGTTGACCAGATGATAAAATGGATAGGAAACTGGCTTAAGAAGGGAAATCCAACACTTAACAAACCCACACACTTTGAAACTAAGAATGGAAGGTTCTGAAATGGATATCAAGGATTTGAGAGAAAAACTACTGGAAGGTCATGTAATACCTGCTCATCCACTGGCATTAAACAGTAAAAGAAGACTTGATGAAAAAAGGCAGGTGGCACTTACAAGATACTATATATCGTCAGGAGTGGGTGGTATTGCTGTAGGTGTTCACACAACGCAGTTTGCAATACATGACAAAAAAGTCGGCTTGTATAAACCTGTTCTGAAACTCGCTGCTGAAACGGCGGGGGAAACAAAAAAAAGAATCATAAAGATTGCCGGGATATGTGGGGATACAAGACAGGCAGTTGAGGAGGCAGAGTCTGCAAAAAAATACGGCTATGATGCAGGTCTTTTAAGTCTGTCCGCACTTAGAAGTGCATCTTTAAAAGAACTTCTTGTACACTCAAAATCTGTGGCAGAGGTTATTCCTTTGTTCGGGTTTTACCTGCAGCCGGCTGTCGGAGGAAGAAGACTTGGATTTGACTTCTGGAGTGGATTTTTTGAGATAGAAAACGTCGTTGCGGTGAAGATAGCCCCATTCAATAGATACTATACCCTTGATGTTATTCGTGCATTGGTAGAATCAGGGAGGGAAAAAGAGATAGCCTTATACACAGGCAACGATGACAGTATTGTCTACGACCTTATCACACCTTTTGAATTCAGGGGAAAACAGGTCAGGATTGCAGGAGGGCTGCTCGGACACTGGGCATTCTGGACCCAAAAAGCAGTGGAACTATTTGACAGAATAAAATCTATCATCAGGAAAGGTGAAGGTATCCCGACAGACCTTTTGAAAGAATCCATGGAAATTACCGACTGTAACTCCGCAGTATTTGATGCCTCCAACGATTTTAAGGGATGCGTTCCCGGGATAAATGAGGTGCTGCGAAGAGATGGATTGCTGGAAAATACATTGTGTATTAAACCTGAAGAGGTTCTCTCCTCCGGACAAAAAGAGGAGATTGACAGGATATACCGCACCTACTCACACCTTAGAGATGATGCATTTATCCAGAAAAACATTGATAACTGGCTGAATAGTTATATAATTTCTGTTTAGGTTAGGGCAGCCATAGGCTTCAGCCTACGCCTACACAAAAAAGCAGCCTGTTCCCTTTTTACCTGTGCAATAAAGTTGTATAATGTGTGCATGACGAAAAACATAAGGATAGCAGCCGGACAGATTAATACAACCGTTGGAGATATAAAGGGCAACTGTCTGAAAGTTTTAAGATACGTAAAACAAGCCGTGTCAAAACAGGTAGATATCATATCTTTTCCTGAACTCACCATAACAGGCTACCCTCCGGAAGACCTTCTCTTGAAACCTAACTTTATTCAGGATAACCTTGATGCCCTGTCGTCACTTCAAAAAAGGATAAAAGACATCATAGTAATCATTGGCTTTGTTGACAACAAAAAGGGTTCTCTCTACAATACCGCCGCCGTTCTGAATAATGGTAAAAAAGTGGGCGTTTACCACAAAATACTTTTACCCAATTACGGGGGCTTTGACGAAAAAAGGTATTTCACCGCTGGAACGGAGGCACCAATTTTCAGATTTTCCGGTATCTCCTTCGGTATCAACATATGCGAGGACATCTGGCACATTGACGCACCGGTCAAAAAACAGGTGGATAAAGGTGCAAAGATAATCTTCAGCATAAATGGCTCACCCTATCATTTAGGGAAAAGGGAGGAAAGAGAACTGATTGTAAGACAGCAGTCCCTCAAAAACAATGTTGTTGTATGCTATACCAACCTTGTGGGAGGACAGGACGAGATTGTATTTGACGGAAACAGTTTTATTATGGATAACAAGGGTAATATTACACACAGAGCAGAACCTTTCAAGGAGGAGATGTTGATAGTAGACCTGCCATTAGAATCAGATACAAATAACAAGGTAATATCCATACCACATAGTATTGTCAAAAACAGGTTGGAAATCCCGGTACAAAGAGATAAAGAAATATCCGAGGAAGAGGAGGTATATCTTGCTTTGATGACAGGACTGAGAGACTATACAGCAAAAAATAACTTCAAAAAAGTGGTGCTTGGTCTCAGCGGGGGTATAGACTCTTCCATTGTAGCGGTGATAGCCACCGATGCACTCGGGGCTGACAACGTCACAGGGGTATTTATGCCGTCAAGATACTCATCAAAGGAATCGGAAGAAGATGCAGAAGGACTTGCGAAAAACACAGGTATAAAGTTTTTGAAAATCCCCATTGACAGAATCTTCTCCTCCAGTCTTGAAACGCTCTCTCCTGTCTTCGCCGGCAGTAAACGGGACATTACCGAAGAAAACCTGCAGGCAAGGATAAGAGGGAACATACTGATGGCACTATCAAACAAGTTCGGATATCTTGTTTTAACAACAGGTAACAAATCCGAAATGAGCGTCGGTTACTCAACACTGTATGGCGATATGGCAGGAGGTTTTGCCGTCATGAAAGATGTTTATAAAACGCTGGTATATAAGATTGCCCTCTGGCGAAATTCTCATTCCTCTCCCTCCTCCCCCCTCAAGGGGGAGGATGAAGGTGGGGGTGAAAATAATACAGTCATACCTGCAAGGGTGCTGACAAAAGCCCCAACCGCAGAACTAAGACCCAACCAGAAAGACCAGGATACCCTGCCCCCTTATGAGATTCTGGACGGCATTCTGAAGGAATACATTGAAAAAGACAGCAGTTACTCACAGATAGTAGAGGCAGGATTTGATTCAAGTACTGTAAAAAAGGTAATAACAATGGTTGACAGAAGCGAGTACAAAAGAAGACAATCTCCTCCCGGAATAAAAATCACACCAAGGGCATTCGGAAGAGACCGCAGGATGTCTCTTACCAACCGCTACAGCCTTTGAGTTGTTGCACCAAAAATTTCCTCGCAATGGTAATTCATTCCGTTTGTATTAAATGAAATTAATCCGTGTGGAACTATTTTCTTCCTTCCCGTGTCTAACTGTAGAAAATGTGGTAATATCACTTAAAGGTACAGAGATAAAAAAGGTAGTGTCAAGAAACAGATGAAAAATTTTACAGGAGGAGCAGTCATATCAAGGGTTTTCCTCCCCCTTGAGGGGGGAGGATTCAGGTGGGGGTGAAAAATCACACAGACAGAAAGATTAAAAGGGCTATCAAGAATGTTGAGAAAAAACCCCACAGACACAGAAAAATTTCTA
>CAYORP010000025.1:0-5087 GCA_964406415.1 uncultured bacterium | reverse complement strand
GTCTGCGTCTCCCACGGCAGTAACTGAGGGACCTCATGCTCAAGCGGGTCCTGAGAATAAGAATAGTTTTCTCCTGTAGTCAGCATATAGACACGGTATTCATCACCTTCATCCCATACAAGTTCTGCATCAGTTCTTATAATGTTTGCTGTATTGGATACTACTATGGCTCTGTTGATTTCATCTTCAGTTGTAAGGTTGTATACGGTCGCTCCTACCAGAGAGTTTAGAATCCAGTTCTTCGTTTCATCTACCAGGATATCTTCAGCAGAGCCTTCTCCTGCTGTACCAGTGTATTCTATCTCAATGTCTTCTTCAGCATACAGAGGTCTTATCATCTCCCCGGGCTGCCACTGCTGGTACGAAGGATATTCGGGTATTCTGCTGGAGTAGAACGGGTCATGTATGTTGTCATATTCAAGTGGCATTATGTCAGATATCCTCAGTTCGCAGGTAATTGTATTTGTTGTAAGAGGGGCATTTATTACGTCAGGATTATCAGGGTCCGGGTTTGAGGGCGTAACATGCACTCCGCCTTCGGGCACGGTAAATTCCGCCCATGAGCGGTCTTCAGTATCATATGGCAAATTGTTTATTACTGCATGGTCATCAATCCTTATGGCTATAAACCAGAGGTTCCCGTCTGATACTGTGGGGATGAGTTGTCCAGGGATGTCTATATCTCCTGCTCCACCTTCCATTACACCAAGTATTGTGCCCCCTCTATCTATGACAACGGTAGAGTCAACAACAAAACTTCTATCTATAGAACTTATCATATCAACGGTAACGCTTCTAAAACGCTGATTATGATAAGGGTCGTCAGTTTGCACAATATCTATACCCATTATGATGATATAACCTTCTGCGAATGCATTGCTTCCGATAAGTTCTTCTTCATACCACTCGTGCCGGTCAAGATAGGGACTATAAACAGGGTGTTCATTCACCGTGTTAGGAAGTATCCCCTGGTCAAGTACAGTAAGGTTGCTTACAACGTTTGTTGTTATCCTTGCCTCTGACCTTAGAACAAAAAGCGTAAGCAATAAGAGTGTTATAAAACATATCTTTTTCATTATATTAAACCTCCATAAAAAAGTAGATTCTCCCCTTTTGAAAAAGGGGGAAACAGGGGGATTTCCTCTCACCCTAAATCCTCCCTAACCCTCCTTTGCTAAAGGAGGGGACTTCAAAGGAGGGGAATGTTCTCCCCCTTTGAAAAAGGGGGATGAAGGGGGATTTGCCCCTTTTTTATCTTATGATCCAGAGCAGTGGCTTCAGTCCTACCCTTACCGCCGCCTTAAGTATTCCTTTGTCCCTTATAAAGTCTGCCACAGGCGGGCTGTGCCTATAGTACCACCTGACAAATGCCCTGCCTGCACTATTTTTCAAGAGATGTTCGTCTCTGAATCTCTTGAGAACTACAACCTCTTTTGCCATCTCCGTGCCGTAGGCTGCGGTTGCTATGAAACAAAATCCTCCGCCGCCACCTCCGCGTATAATCTCAAGAATACCCAGCGCAAAGTAGTTTATATCTCCGAGTTCTGTCACCTCAGCGGTTATATATCCTACGGGTGCGTCAATTCCTGTCTCCTCTGTATCCAGAACAGTAAGTTCTGTCCACACCCTTGTGTTAGAATTCCACTGGTAGACATTCAGGTCATCTATGTCATCGCATACGCCCAGATTATCAATGTCTTCCTGATAGACAGGTATCTTTACCTGTATTGTCTGACCGGGAAATAACTCTGTACCTATCGCAGAGAGCCCGTAGACATTGGCAAATCCTAAAAGTCCCGGATGTGCAGGGGCAAGTAACGGGTCTATATATCCAAGACCTATATCTGCAGGGAGTGTCCCTATGAGAGAATCTGCAGGTATTATCGCCTCAAACCCGTCCATAGGAGTGTCGCTTCCCATAACTAAGAAGTTGTAGTCGGTTGAAAAGTTGTATATAGTTCCTGTTAAGAGAGTATCAGAAGGCGTTGAGTTTCCCTGAAGTTCATCTGAATAGTTGATGTCAGAATAACTGTATATTCTATAATAAACCGTAAGGTCTGTATCTATCTCATCAAAAAAGAAGAATAACCCTGAGTTATCCTTCAATATACAGTCCCCACCTCCCACTGATGATGGGTATCCATCTGGATTACCAGGGATGCCATAGGGTGTACCGTTTTGCGGGTCTGCTGTCATAGGGGCACCTATTCTTCTGAATATGATGGTTCCTGTATAGTTGTCAGGATTTTCCCAGACGAGAAGGTTTCCGCCAATAGCAGGATATACACTGAAACTTTTGACAGGAGAGACTTCCCCTACAATTAATGTAACAGGGACTGTTGCATTGCCGCCGTTACTGGTAAAGTTAATATTACCGAGGTGCGTGCCTACTGCAAGGCCTGTCCGGTCAACATTCGCCGTTATTGTCTCAAATTCACCACTTCCGAGGGTACCGTTTGTCCTTGTTATGGTGAGCCATCCCTGGGTGGTTTCTGCTTCCCATATAAGGTCAGGTCCACCTGTGTTTGAAACAGTGAATTCAAGGAAGGTGGTGGTTGTCCCGAAGTCTAAGGAAGGTGGAGCAACGGCTATCTGTGAAGGAATTGATGTCAGTATTGAGGTGTCTCCTGTGATATCGTTGTCAACAGGGTTACCCGTGCTGTCATTATACTTTACCTTGCCGTTGAACACCTGCTCGCCTGAAGATGTGGAGGGGACACTGACTGTATATGTTATTATTGTGTCAACGACGCTCGCACCCCAGAAAACCCACTTGTAGGTGCCGCTCACCATACTTTCAAAAGGAGGGTTGGCCTCAAGTATTGACCACCCTGAAGGCGGTGTCTCATTTATGATAACTCCGTTGGGAGCATTACCCTCCTCAACATTAATGTTGAGTAGTACTTCAAGGTTAGCCCCGGGCGTATAGAAATCAGGGAGTTCCCTTTCTCCTGTGACCTGCTGGGCAAATATACTGCCGGTTAGAAACAAGAATGCTGTTGATATTGCCAATACCATTTTATTCATTGTTCTTTCTCCTGTATAGTTACTCTATATTTCAAATCCTCCCTAACCCTCCTTTACAAAGGAGGGGAATTAATGTTTCCCCCTTTGAAAAAGGGGGATGAAGGGGGATTTCCTATCGCACCCCAAAATCCCCTCTTTCTTGCACTTCGTACTTCGGTCAACGGGCTCGATAAATTCCCTCACTCCTTTTATCCTCCCCCCTTGCGGGGGAGGAAGTAAGGTGGGGGGGCTATCCTTCACCCCCACCGCACTCTAATAAAAACAGAGTGCTTGCCTCCCCCCTCAAATGGGGAGGCAAACAAGGTGAAATTCTTTCGCACCAGATCTTGCCCTGTGACCTTTTTATGGTATGTCCCAACGGTTTTCACTGGAGACATACTCATATATATCATTTACCCAGAAGTCTATAAGTTGTAAAAGGTAAAAGTCCCAGTCCTCTGTATTTTCAGGCCAACCGCCGATACGGCTGCTTGCTGCCCAGTAGTCAATCGCAATTAGTAGTTCGTCAGCACTTATCACCCAGTTTCCATCGGTATCCGCTGGGATAAAAGGGTCTCCTATTGTTATGTAGGTATCACCTGATGTTGAATAGTAATTCTCTCCGTCAGAGACCCCGCCGTTTAACCCTCTGATATCTCCTGCAGGACCATCTCCTGTTGGTTTTAACACAATCTTCATCACCCCGCCGTTAAACTCTTCATCAAGAGGAGAGGTCAGTCCCAGTACCCATTTCAGTGTACCTGTTGTGGCTTCGTTTGTCGGCATAGTTACCTCTCCATTCCAGTATGCTGTGAACAACTCCCAGTCTGTAACTGCTTCAGACACTGTCGGCAGGGTTTCGGTCAGCAATATATTGGTTACAGGGGATAGTGCGTTTGTCGTAACAAAAATGTTATAGGTGAAGTAGGCGGAAGGGTCTGCCTGTTTTAGTATAAACTGCCTTACGGACTCCAACCTGTCTGTTACATAAGATGCCCACCCGAATTCTTTTGTAGCATTTAATGTTGGAGATACCATCTCTCCTGTCTCTTCTTCTGTATCCGCTCTCCATACATTGCCGTTTGATATGTATGCTATCTCTTCATTACCGTATGGAGAGAAAGACGGGAATCCGGGGTTCACAGGGACAGGGTCTATCGTTAACTGCTGTTTGTCAGACCCGTCAGAATTCATTGTGTATATTGCAGGTGAACCTGTCTTTGTTGATATGTAGATGATTTTTCCTCCGTCGGAAGACCAGCCTGCATGGTAGTTATTTCCCGGAGTAACTGTCAGTGCCACGGGGTCTCCATTCAGCATTATGTAACTGTCAGAAATTGTTACAGACTGGCAATATATCTGTGATGTTCCTCCAGATGTAAGTGTATAAAGCATCTTTGTTCCATCAGGTGAGAAAGAAATGTCTGACTTGGCAAGCGTATCTGTAAAGGTAAGTCTTTGTACAGAGAGTGTTTTGTCTACCCTACTTGCATATATGTCACTATTCTTTACGTATATAATCCACTTTGAGTCAGGTGAAAATGCCGGGTGTCTTGCTGCAAATGTTTCCTCTATCTGTGTTGCTCCTGTACCGTTAGATTTCATTGCCCATATACCATTGCCTGAATAAGCGATGTAGGTACCTGTGGCGTCAAAGACAGGGTCGTTGTTGGAATTGATGGTGTCGGTAAGTTGGTTGTCATTGCCTTCATCGTCTCTTACGTAAACCTGCCCGTCCTTTATGTAGATAAACTGTGCGGGTTGAAGGAGAGGCAGAAAGTAGAAAGGATAGGATGCATTCAGGGTATCACTTAACTGAATGAGATACGGACTGTCAGAGTTAAAGAGTGTATGGTAGAGGTAAGTTTCTCCTGATGCAGGCGAGATACCTCTGAATATAACCTCTCCGCTGTTGACGAATGCAGGCATAGGGTCAGGCTGGTCCTCAGGTTCCTGGATGTAATAAAGGTCTGTCAGAACCCGTCTTTCTCCTCCTGCCCATACAGGTCTTGTATATATTGACCAGTCTGCGAAGGTGCCATCTGTGTACGCAGTCTGTTTCCCATAGATAATATCTGTCT
>CAYORP010000024.1:0-13845 GCA_964406415.1 uncultured bacterium | reverse complement strand
TATAATCCTTATACCTTTGCGTTGGGACTTTTACTTCTGATAATACTGCTCCTTTACCTGATAGCATTTCAGGTTCCTGTGGGAGAAAGTGCGGTTGTTACCACCTTCGGGAAACCCGTAAGGGTAATTCGTCAGGCAGGACTTTACTGGAAAGCCCCCTGGCCCATACGGGAGGTCTACCGTTTTGATGAACGCATCCAGGTACTGGAAAGCAAGATGGAGGAAACCTACACACAGGACGGGAAAAATATTATTCTCATTACCGCTACCTTCTGGAAAATTCAGGACCCTTTAAAATTCTTCACTTCGGTAGGGAGCAGTGAGATGGCTGAGCGGAAGATAGTCTCCGTCGTGCGGAACTATGAAAACGGGGTGATAGGAAGATATAACCTGTCCAATCTGATAAACATAGACAGGGAGTCGTTAAAATTGGAAGAAATGCAGGAAGCAATTGGAAAGGCTTCCAGTCTGGAAACGGAGCGCACATACGGGATTGAGGTTTTACAGGTACTTCTCAAGCAACTACAATTTCCCAAGGATGTCACCCAGGATGTTTTTGAGAGAATGCGTAAAGAAAGAGACCGCATCGCCGAAAAGTTCCTGGCTGAGGGAACCGGGATGGCAACTGAAATCAAGGCAAAGGCAGATGCTGAAAAGGAACGCATCCTGTCAGAAGCCCGCGCCAGTGCCAAAAGGATTCGGGGAGAGGGTGACGCCGCAGCCGCCAGATACTATGAGGTATTCTCCCGCAACAGGGACCTGGCAATATTTCTGCGTAAACTGGAATCTCTTGAGGAAACGCTTAAGAGTAACGCAACCGTAATACTGGACTATCGTACTCCTCCCTATGACCTGCTTACGGGAAAGTACCTTGAAAGCAAAAAATAGGCGGAGGTTTTCTTAAAAAAGGAATTATGGAAAGGAAAAAAGAAGAGAGGGAAGAAAGTCTGGAGTATTTTTCCCGTTCATTAAGATTCAGTTTTGTTTTTCTGAAGGGACTGGTTGCGGTTCTGGTACTTTATTACCTTTTAATCTCAGGATTTTTCACCGTCAGGCAGGATGAGATTGCCATAGTGCTACGCTGGGGGCGCATCAGGGGTGTGGGTGCAGAACGGATACTGAATCCCGGATTCCACTGGGCACTACCGGAGCCTGTGGACAGGATTGTCCGTATCCCGGTAAAGAAGGTACAGTCCCTGCAGATTTCCGAATTCTGGAGCCCTGACCTGGAAAAGGAGGGGGCGGTACCTCAGGAATTCCTGACACCTTACCTGCACGGATACTGCATCACAGGGGATAACAATCTTATTCATACACGCTGGCAGGTAGAATACCTCATCAGCGACCCATTGAACTTCATTATCCGGGTGAAGGATGAAAAGGCACTGCTGAAAGATACGGTCTGCAACGCAGTTATTGAAACCGTCGGCAGTTTCAGTGTGGATGAAGCACTGCGGACCAATCTGGAGGAAATATCGCGACTGGTACGCATGAGGGCGCAGAATAAACTTGACAGGATTGAATCAGGCATTTCTTTAACCGGGATATATCTGAACCGGTCCGTGCCGCCTCTACAGACCGAGCAGGCATTTAACAAGGTAATCAGGGCTGAACAGGAAAAAAGCACGCAGATTAACGAGGCCAGACGCTACGCCACCCATGCCATTAACAATGCACGCGGAGAAGCGTCACAGATTCTTTCCGAAGCTAAAACCTATAAGAATGAAGTGGTGAATGAATCGCGTGCAGATGCCGAATATATTCAAAAACTGACCAAAAGGTTTCCTCAGGGAAGCCAGCAGATGAATACCTATCTGGCTTATTTCTATCAGGAAAGCATAGAAAAGGTACTCAGGAAAATGGCAGAAAAGTTTATCCTGCAAAAACCCATCCCCGGAAAGGAAAACGAACTGCGTGTAATTCTGGGTGAACAAAAACAGTGGGAAGGAGTAAAGTAATGGATGGAAAAACTTATGAACCGGCAGAAATCCAGCAGGAAGAACTGTATTTAGTACGCCGGCTTATTGTTGCACTCGTGGGAGGGCTTTTTATCATCAATGCCTTTATAGCAAGGTATATGTTTCCCCAGACACCTCAGATAAGCGGACTGAGCGCCCTTGCAGGTGCATTAATACTGAGCATCCCTATGGTCATTGAAGCAATGAGAGGATTTTATACCGGCAACCTGGCTCTTACGGAACTGGCCAGCGTTGCGGTTCTGGCGTGTATCGCAACAGGTGACTATCGCACCGCCGGAGTGGTCGCTTTTATACTGATACTGGGACACCTTCTGACAAACCGTACAGCATTGGGTGCCAGAGAAGCCATAGAATCCCTCCTGAAACTAACCCCGAATATTGCACACCGCCTGGAAGGAGAGGCGGAAAGAGACGTCCCTGTAGGTGACCTAAAACCCGGCGATATAATCAGGGTAAAACCCGGGGAAAATATTCCTGCTGACGGCATCATCCAGAAGGGAGACACCACAGTAAACCAGGCTTCAATTACCGGGGAGTCGCTTCCGGTGGATAAAACACCCGAGGACGAGGTCTACCAGGGTACCTCAAACATTACAGGGGTGATTGCTCTCAAGGTAACCAAGGTGGGAGAAGATACAACCCTCGGCAAGGTAAAACACCTGATTCTGCAGGCAGAAAAAACAAGGATACCCATTGTTACAATAATGGAGCGTTATATACACTGGTACATTCCTGTAATCCTTATGATCAGCGGACTTATACTTTTTTTTACTCGGGATGCAAACCGCGCCATATCAGCTCTTATAGTGGGTGTCCCCTGCGCCTTGATTCTCGCTACGCCCACTGCCATCATAGCAGTACTGTCAGCAGCAGCCCGCTCAGGTGTTATGATTAAGGAAACAGATAAAATAGAAGTGGCTGCGGATATAGACTCTGTAGTTTTTGACAAAACAGGTACGTTAACCACGGGGGAATTAAAGGTGACCTCTCTAAATCCGGAAGGGGGAATCACTCCGGAGAGGTTCTTATATTTTGTCGCCAGCATGGAAAAGCATTCTCTGCATCCGGTCTCAAGAGCAGTTAAAGACCTTGCCAGAGAGGCAAAGGTAAAAACAGGGGAGCCGGAGGAATTCAGGGAAGCGGGCGGCAAGGGTGTAAAAGGAAAGGTGGACGGTAAATCCGTGATTGTTGGACGGAAAACATGGCTTGTGGAAAATGGAGTGGATGTCCCTGAGATAGACATAGAGACCGGCAGTATTTTGTATGTATCAGTGGATGGCAAATACCTTGGATATCTTGGATTGGAAGACCAGATGCGACTGGAAGCTCTGGAGACTACGGACAAACTGAAAAAGATGGGAATTCACAAGATAGTTATGCTTACAGGGGACAAGAAAGAGGTTGCTGAAAAGATAGCCAGAGAATCAGGATTTGAAGAAGTAATGGCTGAATGTCTTCCGGAGTATAAGATGGAGATAGTGGAAGAGTTAAGAAAGAAAGGTCATCGTGTCGTCGTGGTAGGAGATGGAATTAACGATGCTCCTGCACTGACTGCCGGAGACATAGGGATGGCAATGGGCGCAATGGGCAGTGATGTAGCCATCAACAGTGCCTCGGTGGCCCTTATGACCAACGACCTGACCAAGGTGCCTTTTTTCCTGGCAATAAGCCGAATGGCCAACCGTGTAATATACCAGAACATTGTTTTTGGAGGCGCATTTGTACTTCTCGGGCTGGTTCTTGCGGGTATGGGAATAGTCAATCCGGTAATCGCAGCGCTTTACCATGAAATCGGCTCGCTGTTTGTGATTTTCAACAGTGCACGAATCGTGAAATTTGAATGAAAAAGGTTAAGATATGGAAGAACAGATTGCTCTGCAAAATGTTACAAAAGTCTTCAAGGATTTCTGGGGAAAACCCCGGGTTACTGCTGTAAACTCCCTGTCCTTTTCCATAAAAAAGGGGGAGATTTTCGGACTGCTGGGTCCCAATGGCAGCGGAAAGTCAACCACGCTTAAGTTAATCCTGGGACTGCTGTATCCAAACAGGGGCAGGATTGCTGTACTCGGCAGATTGCCGGGGGATAGTATGGTAAAACGCGTAATAAGTTACCTCCCGGAACAGGACTATTTATACCCGTACCTTGATGCACGAGAAACCCTTGATTTCTATGGAAAGATATTCAATCTTTCCGGTCAGGAACGCAGGCAGAGAATTGACTTTCTTATTGACCTGCTCGGTATGCAAGGTTATCAGCGCCGTGCCGTAGGTGAATACTCCAAAGGTATGGCCCGCAGAATCGGTTTTGCGCAGGCGCTGATTAATGACCCTGACCTGCTGATTCTTGATGAACCTACAAGCGGGATGGACCCCATAGGCAACAAGGAAATGAAAAACATCTTCCTTGACCTTAAATCCAAAGGAAAAACAATACTGGTTTCCAGTCACCTCCTGGCTGATATAGAAACTACCTGTGACCGCATCGGGATTATATATCAGGGTTCTTTGATAGGTATCGGTGAGGTTAATGAACTGCTGGCTTCCTACAGACAGGAAAGCCATCCACTGGAGAAATTCTTCATTGATACGGTGGAGAAGGAAAAGGAAAGACAGGATGCCGAGAGGAAGTCTGCCAGGGAGAGCGAAATCTTACCAGAAAATCCGGAAGAGGTGGACCGAAAGGTGCTGGACAAACTTACCAGAAAGAAATAAACGCAAAGGTTTTCTGACATTCACAGAAATCCTGTGGTTCAGACAATTTAAAGAAAGAGATGATTTTCAGAATTCAAACACTCGCCCGAAATGTACTCCGTGGATTTTTAAACACGCCGGGGTTTTTTATTCTCGTCATTATGCTGCTCGGTATCCCCTGGTGGGCATCCAACATGGCAGGAGACGGTACGGCTGAAGGAAAGTTCAAGGTATTTATCACCTATTCTTTTTTATTCACTTCCATTGTTATGACGGTAGCAAACATAGGACTGTCAAGTTTTTCCATCAGCAGAGAGTGGAAGAAGAAAACCCTTTTCCTCCTGGATGTAAAACCTATTAAACGCTGGGAGGTAATCGTCGGGAAGTGGCTCGGGCTTCTGGAAATTAATATTTTACTGCTGGCCTTTTTTTTCTTATCCATGGCGGGTTTTTCTCTGCTGGTCTCCCGGCAGGTAAATAATAATTTTACTGCGGGTAAAAATATTTTTGTAACCTACAGGGAGGTTTTCCCCTCGCATACAGGAGAAATCGGTATAGAGGAAGGCAGTTTCATTCCCACACCCGAAATGCAGGGTCCCACCTCTGTCGTGGGTAAAGAGACCTATCCTGTGCCGCCGCGGGGTCAAAGGGAGTGGATATTCAGAGGACTGCGGGTTGAAAAATCGGAAAGGATTGAACTCCTGTATCGTTTTCACACCTCTCAGGAAACCGAGCAGACAGAATCTGTAGGATACTGGCTGGTGGGCGGTTCCAACAAAGACAATCCCTATGAAATGCTGACCCAGGTTACTGCCAACAAGGTACACCGTTTGATTCTTCCACCTGAGGCAGTGAGTGAGAATGGAGAGTTAAAAATAATCTATCAAAACGTTGACCCCAAAAACCTGAGTATTCTTTTCCCCAGAAAAGATTTTAAGGTTCTCTATCCTGCCGGGAACTACTGGTTGAATCTGCTGGGGGGAATGATAAATCTTATTCTGGTTATGAGTTTTATCTGTGCCCTCGGTATTCTATTTTCCTGCCTTACCTCCACACTCACTGCTGTTATTGCAACCTCTGTTTTTGTACTTAATGGATATCTGCACAGTTTTATTTATCTGATTTACAAATCTTTCTTTATCCAGAAAGGGCCACAGGGAACAGCGGAGATTTCTCAATGGCTCTCTCAGGTAATTCTGCGTATAACCCTGTTTCTACTGCCTTCCCTGAATAAAGCAATGCCGCACACATACATTGGCGATTCTCTTCTACTCCCTATGATATATCTGGCAGGACTTTTTCTGCGGATTGTGGTAGTGGGTACGGTCCCCCTGTTATTTTTTGCCATTTTTTATTTGTCCCGGAGGGAGTTGGGGGTGTTGAATGAATAGAAAGTGGAAAAGTTTGCTGATTTTAATACTGGCCCTTGTCCTATTTTATATGGCAGGTTTTCCACTGATGCAATTAAACAGACGTATGCAGAAGTTGAGACCCAATGAAGATGTTTTGAAAAAACTGCCGCCGGAACTGGTTTTCAGCACCGTGCTACTGGGCGGTTTTAGAAGTATACTGCTGGATTTCCTCTGGATGCGGGCCCGCTCCCTCCAGGAAGAGGGTAAGTATTTTGAACTGGTGCAGCTGTCCGACTGGATATGTTTCCTGGAACCTGACATACCTGAGATATGGGTCTTCAACGCATGGAACCTCTCCTACAACATATCGGTAGAGTTCCCCACTTCGGAAGAAAGATGGAACTGGGTATATCAGGGAATTAAATTGCTCAGGGATAAAGCACTGGTTTATGTTACTGATTCCCCGCTGATTTATAAAGAACTATCATGGCTTTTTTTCAACAAGGTCTCCGGTTCCATTGACCAGGCACATGCATACTACAAAAATGCATGGGCAATTATTATGCGTGATGCAATGGGTAGATTCAATCCAGAAGAACTGACAGAAGCACCTTCTCTGTCAGAACTGGAGAAAAACCCCCAGACAAGTAATATCCTGAATGCTTTTCAAAAAAGTGGAATAGAGTTGACAGACAGTAATATCTGGGGACCTAATTTTGATTCACTGCCGAAAGATTTAAAAGGATATAAAGGAAAACCGGGTTTCCAACAGGTAGAACTTTATGCAAGAAGCAGGATTCTCAGAGAACAACTGAAGATGGAACCTGAAACAATGGTGGAGATAGACCAGAAATACGGTGCACTTGACTGGAAGGCTGCAGCCACGCAGGCACTATACTGGATTGAACAGGGTAAAAAGAAAACGGATATGCAGCAGATAGACTACGAACGCGGTGTCTATTTTGCACTGAATCACCTGCTGGAATGGGGAAAAATTAACTTCCGGAAGGTGGGAGAAGAAGAGATAATGATGGTTTCACCTGACCTGAGAATGGCAGATATCCTGAACAGATACTACCGGGAAGTACTGGAACAAATTCCCGCAGGACAGTCCGGTGGAATAAAATCTTCGCACAGGGGATTCCTGAAAAAAGTATCTCTTCTTGCGTATACCATCAATGACCTATCTACTGCCCGGAAGTACTACCGTTATCTGAAAGAAGACTATCCCGATGAGGCAGGTTCCTCATTCAGCAGTTTCATTTCAGGTGAGTTCATTGAAACCATAAAAGAAGGAAGCGTGCAGGAAATAGGGAGTCTTATCTTTGGTACTCTCTACCAGTCATTCTGGTACCTGGCGGCGGGAGAAGAAAGCCGCTATGCCGGTCTGCAGTCTATGGCACGAATAATCTACCGGAGAATCTGTGAAGAGGATAAGAGATTCATGGAGATGTTTCCTGACTTTGAGTCTCTGTCAAACTCTGTGGCTGACAGTGCGCTGGAACAACTACCTCCTGCTTTGGCAGACTCTCTCCGCAAAAAACTGGGTAAATAGTCAGTACTCAATGAAACTGAATTTTCTTTTCTCTAAATTATGTTAGTTAAAATTTAAAAGTGCACTCTTTAAAGTTTAAAAGTGCACTAAATTCAGGTCCTCATTTTTAACCTTTTGAATATCTACCAGTCTATCCTTGTACCAGAACCTTACCTCGGCAATTCCGGTATCTTTATCAGGGACGATACGCATCTGCACCCTGGCTCCCAATGGCACTCCAGAGACTTTCAATTCCAAGTTATTCAGGGATACTTTTCTGTAAGAGTTAATCATCCGTTCAACGCGTAAACAAAAAACATCTTTTGTTGATTCAAACGGTGGCGGAGGCACAAACGGCCTGAACAGAGTCTTTTTTGTTTCTAAGGCATTATAGAACCTGAAATCAGGAATTTCCCCTGTAGCACTGTGTACCTGATGTTTATTGTATCTATCCATTTCGTATCTCAACACTTCCCGGGCTCCTCTGATTCCTTTCACACCCTCTCTTGCACAGGTCCTCACAATCCTGTCCTGCAGCCAGCCGTAAGACCGTTCTATCTTTCCTTTTGCCTGCGGAGACAAGGCATAGGTTATTTTCACACCGCATTCAATAAGCACCTGTTTCCACTGTGGATCTGCCTCATCGGTCACTTTGTAATGCTTCCGCCAGAAACTATCTCTACCCTGCACGAACCTGAATATAGAATGACTGTCCACATAAAACGACAGCGGCAATCCGTATTTCAGGAAGATGCTTTCCATAACCTCTATATGGTCCCATGTTGTTTCCCTTTCTACCAGGTCAGCATAAAGCATCTTCCGGCTGTAATCATCCAGAGAAGTTATTAAATGCCATTTCTCATCCACAAACGGCGACCATCTATGATAAGAAGAATCGTGCTGGATTAACTCGCCTGCATAGTTGGTCAACACTTCCCTGTCATGCTTTTTATGCTCCTTTTTCGGCAGATAAAAGTCATTCTTCTTTGCCCTGTCGATAATCGTCGGGACAGAGACCTTTTGATTATACTTTTCATACAGGATGTCTCTTATATAGCTGTAATTGTAACTTCTTATCGGCATTGCCGGGTCTTCTATAAACGATTTCTCCTGCTTCAATTCCTTGATGATATTCTTTTCTACCTTCTCTAGAAATATGCCGTATCTTTTTCTGTCTGTTGTAAGCAATAGAGAAATCAACAGAATCTTCTCTATATCGTTTCAACAACTTGAAAAACTGCCTGCGTTTTATCTCCAGAATCCTTAATATGTACTCCAGTGCAACTTCCCCTGAACAATACCTCTCCAACAATCCTCTTACCTGCTCATCTGCCAACCGCTTATGTATCTGCTTTCCCATGGCTAATCCTCCTTGTTTTTGAAAAGGAAAGATTACACCATAAGACCTTAAATGTGGATACTGACGCTTTGTGGATAATGCCGCCTTCGTTTTGAATAACTCAACAGTCAGTTATTCACATTATCCACAAATGCTTGGATAACTCTTAAAATTCAGAGTTAACCACAGTATCCACATTACTACCACTGTTTTTAGAAATAATGGCCCCCTCAACCTACACCTTCTCCCCCAGGGGAGAAGGAAATTTAGTGCACTTTTAATCTTTAAATCCTCAAAAACCAGTGCACTTTTAAACTTTAAATGACACTTTTCTCTAAATTATTGACAAAAGATATAAAAAAATGTATCATTAAATCAGCAGCCGTAAAAGTGTTGTTTCTTTAACGTGCTGAAGTAACAAAAAAAGGAGGAACAGATGGGAAGAATTTTGGTTAAGAATGCGGTTAAGAGAGAGAAGGGATATATGTATTATGTTGACGGCGCGGGAAATGTGTGCGAAGCAAAAATGGCCCGTGGCGGCAGCAAAAAGAAATCTGCGAAGAAAAAAAGCAGAAAGTAATACAGGTTGTGAAGAACTGAACAACAGGGCTGAAAAGACCCGAGGTAAGTAGCCCGAAAAACGGCAGTGGGGTTTTTGTTCATCCGGATAATAAGTAGATATTTACTGGAGGACTTATTAAACCTCATAATCTCTCAGGGGGTATGTTATTTCAGTTTACTTATACCCTTAGATTAAAACCCTTTGAAGGTAAGGAGGAAAAAGGATGATAAATATAAAGCCTCATCATTTTATAGACATTATAGTTGCATTTGGTGAGGGAGTCCCATTTGAACCGCATCCATACGGGCACGCGGTGCATACTGTTGCACGGAAAATACTTAAAGACATTAATTCCGAAATAAAAATAGAACTGGGGGCTGATGACATATGCGGTCCCTGCATCCACAACATTAACGGACTTTGTGACGATACAATAGACACCTCCTTCAGACCCCTTGCTCCAAAGTTAAAAAGGGAATGGAACCTCCTCATAGACAAACGATGGTGTCAATGCCTGAGGTTAAAACAGGGAGATACGCTTACAGGTACAGAGTTTTGTGAACGTGCAGAAAAATGCCTCAATGAAATTCCGAACATATACAGGGAAATCCCTCCTGAAAGAAATGCCCAAAAGCAATCCAGCATCAAGAAAGGCCTTGCCAAACTTGCAGAGGAAGATAAGAGATAAAGGTTGCGGTAAAATAAAACAGTGAAACTCAACGTTTATCTGGCACGCTGCGGTGTGGCGTCGCGGCGCAAGGCGGACGAACTCATAAAGAGAGGTGCCGTAGATGTCAATGGAACTAAGGTTACGGTGCCTTTCATTGAAATCGTTCCTGAAGACAGCGTGAAGGTATGCGGCAAACCCATCTCCCCTGAAAAATACACCTATATAGTCTTAAACAAACCTGTCGGATACACATCCACCGTTAAAGACAGGTTCGCAAAAAAGAAGGTTACTGACCTGATACCGCGTCCTTACGGTAGACTGTTCCCTGTGGGACGTCTTGACAAGAACAGTTCCGGACTGATTATACTGACCAACGATGGCAAATTCGCAAACCATATTACACATCCCAGATACGAGGTGGAGAAGAAATACGAGGTTACAGTCTCCCCTGTCTTCAACAACCGGGATATAAAGGGTCTGAAAGAAGGTATTATGGATAGGGGTGAAAGATTAGGGGTGGCATCAATCAAACTGTTAAAAACGCTTCCGGGCAGAAGCAAACTGGCAGTGGCAATGAAAGAAGGGAAAAAACGCGAGATACGCAGGCTCTTTGGAGCACTCGGTTACAGAATACTTGAACTGAAAAGGGTAAGCATAGGTGACATCTTTCTCGGTAATCTCAAACCCGGAGAATACCGTCTCCTCACGAAAGAAAAGGTTACAGGAGCGATTGAAAAAAGTAATAGAAGAGGTTGAGAAACATAATGAAAAATATGATTCCAATGGATAGGGTAAGAACCGTTTTGCTGGTTATGGGCTGTGCTTCCTTTTTGTCGTTTACTGCGGCAGGTGAAAAGAATATCGCAGGTCCGTTTGTGAAGCCGGGCATAGAGGTGCTGGTTAAAAAGAATGCAGAAATCATCAAAGGGAAAAGGGTTGGACTTATCACCAATGTTACCGGCATTGACAGCAATATCCACCCTTCGGTAGATATCCTGTACAGCCTGCCGGATGTCAAACTGACCGCCCTCTTCGCACCAGAGCATGGAATAAGAGGCGGAATAATAGGTTATTCTGAAGATGAAACGGATGAAAAAACAGGAATAAAGGTCTTCAGTATCAGAACAAAAGGACCTACTGAAGAAATGCTTGAGGGTTTGGACGTACTTCTGTTTGACATACAGGATATTGGAACCCGCTCCTATACCTATATCTCCACTATGAAAAACTGTATGGATTCAGCCGCAAAATACAAAATCCCTTTTGTGGTGCTTGACAGGCCGAATCCCATTGGTGGATTAGTTGTTGATGGGCCGGTCCTTGATATGGAGTTTCAGTCATTTGTGGGAGTTGGTCCTCTTGCCTATGTGCACGGTATGACCATCGGTGAGATAGCGGGATTTTTTAATGAGGAACTGAAGATTAATTGTAAACTTACAGTTGTGAAGATGGAGGGATGGAAACGCGAGATGTACTGGGAAGATACAGGACTTAACTGGGTACCCACCTCCCCTCACATCCCTGAGCCGGACACCCCGCAGTTTTATCCAATAACAGGAATACTTGGAGAGTTATCTCTGGTAAACATAGGTGTCGGGTATACCCTGCCCTTCAAGGTTGTAGGAGCGCCCTATATGGATGCGGAAAAAATTGCGGGGATACTTAACTCCAGAAAAATTGACGGTATCTACTTCCAGCCCTTTCATTTCACCCCTTTCTATGACCAATTTGAAAAGCAGATGTGCAACGGCTTTCGCCTTATTATCACGGACAGAAAAAAGTTGTTGCCTGTTGCCGCAGGATACCATATAATAGAGGTGCTGCTTTCAGAATATCCTGAACATTTCAATTTTAAATTTCTTTTAGCGGATGAAAAAGGTAAGATGTGGAAAATAGGAATGTTTGACAGGGTGAATGGCACCGACCTGATACGCAAACAGTTCCAGATGGGGATTCCGGCTGAAGGCATTATAAGCGGATACCAACCGGCACTACAAGAGTTCATTGAAAAGAGAAAAAAATATCTGCTGTATTGAGAGAGAACTTTTTGTTTTTTCGCGTGTCTAAATATAAAACAATCTTCTGGAGAAAGCCAGTCCTAGCACAACGCTTCAGACTGCTTTTTCCACAACCATAAAAGGGGAGAGGCAATGAACAAGAAAATGATTTTGAGAGTTATTGCAGGACTTCTGCTTGCCTGTTTTACCTTACAGGCACAGGAAGGCATGGAAAGAAAAGAGGTAAACCTGACGGTTTATAATCAGAACTTCGCCCTCGTAAGAGATATCCGGCTTCTCAATCTCAATGAGGGTATCAATGAGGTAAGGTTCATTGATATAGCCGCCAGCATAGAACCCACAAGCGTGCATTTTAAGTCAATAACTGCACCGGACAGGTGCGGCATACTGGAACAGAACTTTGAATATGACCTGGTAAGTGCAGACAAACTTCTCCTGAAATACATTGACCGGAAAATACGCATTACCACTCAGGACGACAACATCTACACAGGATATCTTGCAAGTTACGACGGCATTCAGATTGTCCTGTCTGAGGATATGGAAAAAGGTCCCATCTATATGGTGGTCCGTGAGAACATAAGGAACATTGAGTTTCCTCAACTGCCTGAAGGGCTGATAACAAAACCCACTCTCGTATGGTCGCTGTTAAACAACAAAAAAGGACGACATGAGGTTGAGTTGAGTTACCTTACCAAAAACATCAACTGGTTGGCAGACTACGTAGCGGCAGTTTCAGATGATGAAAAAAGCATCTCTTTGAACGGATGGGTAACGGTTGATAACCGCAGTGGAACTTCTTATGAAAATGCCTCCCTCAAACTTGTGGCGGGTGATGTACACAGGGTGGAAGAAAGGCAGGTCGTCAGGAAAGCCGAATATGCATTGAAAGCAGCAGGTACTGCTGTGCCCGAACAGTTTGAAGAACGGGGACTCTTTGAGTACCACCTTTACCAACTGCAAAGGAAAACAACCCTCAAGAACAACCAGACAAAACAGATAAGTCTCTTAAGTACCCCGAAGGTCTCTATAAATAAGGTATATACCTATGAAGGTGCGCTTTACCGCTGGTATTACTATGACAACTGGAGAGGACAGCAGAGCAACAAAAAGGTTGCGGTAAACATTGAGTTCAAAAACAGTGAGGCAAACGGACTTGGCATCCCCCTGCCGAAAGGAAAGATAAAGGTCTATAAGGCAGACATTGACAAAACCCTACAGTTCATCGGAGAAAATCAGATAGACCACACGCCCAAAGACGAAAAAATCACCCTCTTTCTGGGCAATGCCTTTGACATTGTGGGTGAAAGGAAAATTACAGACCATAAGAAAATTGCAAACAATCTCTACCGTGACTCTTATGAGATTTCTCTCAGAAACCATAAGAAGGAACAGGTGACTATAAAGGTTATAGAAAAACAGTGGGGCGACTGGACGGTTTTAGAAAAAAGCCATGACTATAAAAAAGAGGATGCAAACACACTGGTATTTGAGGTAAAGGTGCCTGCAGACGGCGAAACCAAGATAACCTATACATCCGAATACAAATTCTGAAAGGATAGAAGAATTATTAAACAGGCAAAAATACACATAGATACGGCTTTTCGGACAGGAAAGGTTGACCAGCGTATCTTTGGCGGTTTCCTTGAACATCTCGGCAGGGCTGTTTACGAGGGGGTATATGACCCGAAAAGCAGTTA
>CAYORP010000023.1:0-7897 GCA_964406415.1 uncultured bacterium | reverse complement strand
GATTGGCAGAATATAAAAAGATATGAAAACGGTGATTCAGAAGGCGAGGCTTTCATTGACATCAGCAGTTTCGCCTCAAGAGAAAGCGATGTAAAAATCCGCTGGCACTACTATGATGCAAGATATGACTGGTACTGGGGGATAGATGACGTGGAGATATGGGCATTACAGTCAGAGCCGCTGGGACTGGGAGACATAAACATCGACGGCCTGATAGACATCTCAGATGTTATCCTCTGCCTGCGTATGGCTATAGGGTTGGAAACTATAGACCTGACCACCGCTGATATGAACGGGGATGAAGAAGTGGATATCTCAGATGTGATACTTATTCTTCGTAAATCCATAGGTCTGTAAAAAGGGGACAGGCTACTTTTTAATATATAGGCATATAGGTTGGGGTAATTCCGAAAGACAATCAAAGTTTTTTACCTGTCATAATTCAGGAACAAAAAGTAGCCTGTCCCCTTTTTGTTCCCTTTTACTTGACAGATAGAAGTCTTGTGGTAACATTTGAAAAGTGGAGTAATTTTTAATAGGAGGTGAACATGGCAGAAAAGAAAAAACAGGGTGATGAAATACAACTAAAAATGACAAATACAAAGAAGGAGATGCTTGCGGCCTACAATGAACTTTTGAAGAAGATGGAGGAGAAAGAGGGAGAACAGGTGACCCCTGAAAAAAGGTCTGAAGAGAAGAGGTCAAAAGAGGTGGTGGAGACTGCATCTTCTCTTACAACAGAGGGGGTTGTCCAGGGGATAAGCGGACTGAAGTTTGAGATTGGTAAACTGCTTACTGAGATTTCAGATAAACTGGAGAATGAGGTAAAACGTTTTGGAGATATCCAGTCGGCTATTGCTGTGAAGGAGGAGGAGTTAAAGGATGTCTATGAGATATCACGTTCTGCCCAAACCCTATCTGCCTTGATAGAAGCACAAAACAAGAAGAAATTAGAATTTGAAGAGGAGATGGCAAGGGAAAAAGAAAGACTTAACAGTGATATAGAAAAGACACGGGAAGAGTGGAATACTGAAGAGGAGAAGCACAAAGAGTTATTGAAAGAGCAGGAACAGGGAGAAAAGAAACAAAGGGAGAGAGAAAAAGAAGAGTATGTCTATAACTTTACACGTCAGAAAAAGATAGAGATGGATAAACTTCAGGATGAGAAAGAGAAGCAAAAGAAATCTTTTGAAGAGGAGATACAAGAAAAAGAGCGTGAGTTATCTGAAAGGGAAGAAGAACTGAAGGAGAGAGAAGATGAACTGAACCTTTTGAGGAAAAAGGTGGATAACCTTCCCAAGGAACTGGATGCTGCAGTTGTCAAGGCAGTAAAAGAGGCGACAGAAAATCTGCAGAAAGAGTTTACAAACAACGAGACACTGTTGAAGAGGGACTTTTCAGGAGAAAAAAATGTCTTCCTTGCAAAGATAGAATCTATGGAACGGACCATCAAACAACAGGAGCAGGAGATAGAAAAACTTTCCAGACAGTTGGAGTCCGCCTACAAGAGGATTGAGGATATTGCGGTCAAAACAGTATCAACACAACAGGTATGGAAGTCCACGTATCAACAGGAAGAGAACAAAAAGCAGTAGTTTAGAAGTAGCGGGTAGAAGTGTTGAAGGCTTATAAGACCTAAAATGGGCAATATTGTTCCTTCATCCTATATGTATAAACTATCTCCAAGAATTTTGGAGGTATCTACCGACGGCATTATACTGTTCAACATAAAAACACTGAAGATACTTGATGTGAATTCTTCAGCCTCGCGAATTTTCGGATATAAAAAATACGAGTTGTTAAAAATGGACGTGTTAAACCTGCATCCTGTAGAAAATAGAGAGTGCATAAAAAGAATCTTAGATAATCTGAGTTCCAGCGAGATGCAATACTATTACGATATACCTTGCGTTCGCAGTAACGGTGAAATCTTTTTTGTGGACATATCTTCTGAAGTAATAAGATATAGACGTTATGTCATAGCAGTAGGATTTTTACGTGAGACCCAAAAAATCAAGCCCGAGATTACAGCGTGGGAAGAAATTTATCAACATCTCACCGAAACAATAGGTTGTGGAGTTTGTTTGGCATACGGGTACAGAATAATTTTTGCCAATCAATCATTTGCTAACATACTGGGTGCAAAGTTCTCTTTGCAGGTAATTGGGAAAGAGATAACGGATTTTATATCCGAGGAAGACATTGAGGAATTCAGGAGTAACTATGAAAATGTTATAAGTGGTATTAAACCGGTACTATTGGCAAAACGGCGGTTGAAGAAAACTGACGGAAGTTACTTATATACTTATGTAAAGGTATCAAGGGTTATGCTCCATGGGAAGTGGGCAATACAGGCGATATTTATTCCTTCTGATATGGATATTAAAAATGTTTTTACTGCTGTTAGTCTTGATACTTTTGACAATAAAAAGGGAATTTCCCCATTGACAAAGAAAGAGATTGAAGTTCTTAGTCTCATTGCTGCAGGTTATACAGTGAAAGAAATTTCCGGGAAGTTGGGGATATCTGTCCGCACTGTTACAACACACAGATGCAACATTATGCACAAACTACAGATTCACAATACCGCAGGTCTGATTAAATTCGCAATAAATAATGGTGTAACCTGAGGTATAGAATTTATCAAGACCATTATAGTCATTGGAATAATCCCCCTTATCTTATGTCTACAGTACTACGTCATTCTACGTAGCCAAAATGCCTATTGACTTATTATTGGAGAGGTATAGAATTCAGGCAGAGGGTGTTAGGTATGGGTGAAGGTGGTGTCTAAGAACCATTTACCGTATTACCTGAAAGATAAAAGCCTTGAGAACATTTATTGAGTAGTTTTTAACAAAGGGGGGACCATGACAGAAAAAAGTAAAAGGCGGGTTTTGGGGATTGGGTTTTTGGTTTTGTTCTTAATATCTTTTGCGGTAAGAGCAGATACTTTGTTCCCGATTGCAAATACTTCTCATAGTGAAATGGTGGGTGGTGGAGCATTTGATGGCACCAATTTTCTTATAAGTTTTCTGGAAGACACCGGTACAGAGACAACTGTAAATGTAAAGATTGTGGCACCTGATGGCTCTCTGGTTGGCGACAAGATACTTATCGGGGATGTAACAGAATTTAGACTATCTGTAGGATTTGACGGAACAAATTATCTAATAGTATGGCAGAATGATGACAGTTTGTATGGAAGGTTTGTAAGCCAGACAGGGACTTTAGTGGGAGAGAATTTTCTTATCTCTTCAGGGATAGAAGACATAGGTCACATTGGATTTGGAGGAGGTAACTACCTGATAGTCTACAATAAAGAAACAGGTGTAGGAAGAAAGGTTTACGGAAGAACTATTTCAACCTCAGGTACAGTAGGCAGTGAATTTGCAATATGCAGTGGAGAAGGAAAAGACAGAGGTGGTTTGGGCAACCTTCCTTTTGATGGAAAGAAGTTTTTGGTTGTCTGGACAGAGGACGGTGCTGACCAAGAGGTCAGAGGGAGATTTGTAGGCACAGATGGCACTTTAGTGGGAGAAGAATTCACCATTAATGGGAGCGAAACATGGAGTGATAATCCCTGGGCAGGTGCATTTGATGGTACCAATTTTCTTGTTGTCTGGCCTGATGAGATTGGAGGATGGACGAGTAATGAGTGGACCTTTTTCGGGCAACTTATAGATACTTCTGGTAACAAGGTAGGCGGGGTGATTTCTGTAACAGGGAATGCCCCTCCATCTCCATCTTTACTCCCAGCACTTGTATTTGACGGAACAAATTATCTTTTTACCTGGTGCCAGGGAGTCACTCACACCGAAATGAAACTCTACGGCAGGTTTATTAGTAAGGACGGAAAGTTGATAGACACGGATTTCCTTATTAACACAGGTATTGAAAACCAGTTGGGCGGTGTGGTAAACTATCTAAGTGGAGAATATTTTTTTATAGTAAATGAGGTTACTATCAGCGGTATAGAGCCGTATGACATAGTAGGTATAGACATTTACGGTGCAACTAAAACTATAGTACCGGCTGTAAAAGGGGATATGGATACGGATGGGGAGGTAGACATAACTGATGTTATTAAGGTATTGCGCAAGGCCGTCGGCCTGGACCCCTGAACGGAGGTCCGACCTCCGTCAATAACACAGATTTGACAGGATATGACATAGGGAGTAAAATAAAGTGACATTTTGAATATGCCGGGATTTCGGATAGGAATAGTGCAGTAGGTAATACAATTTTTTGCAGAGGACGGGCTGTTTCTTAACGGTATCCCCGGCGATACTAAAAGTGGCGGAGGGCTAAACATCTTTGGTGATATACTTTGCCTGCGTATAGTCCTGGGTATGGATACCTGATTTTTATTACAGGCGGAAGCAATTTCAATGGCAGATTATTAGACCATGAAGTTTTCACTTAATAAACTTGACAAAACAAAAGATACTGGTAAAATAACCAATAAACTAACAGGATAGTTAAGTCAGTGAGGAGGAGAGACAAATGTTTTCATACAAACGTCTGTTACTATGTAGCACAATACTTTTTTTATTCACAATAGCGTCCAGTTCTTTTGCCGTAACAGTTTCAATCCCTGAGGGTATTACTGCTCCTTCCGGTTCTACAGTTCAGATACCCATTAACGTAGATGATGCAACAGGGATTGGAGGGTTTCAGTTCACGGTTACTTTTGACTCTACAGTATTACAGGCGATAGAAACAGTAGCAGGCAGCCTGACAGCCGGCTGGTCGCTTACGCCTGCTATAACAACAGGCCAGATAGAAATAGGGGGTTTTGATTTTTCTCTCCAGGGACTTTCCGGCGGTTCAGGCAGCCTTGTTCTTATAAACTTTAATGTGACAGGTGATCTGGGAGATACTACAGTTGTCGAATTTACATCTGCTACACTTTCAAATACTCTGGGAGTGGTTTTTGACCCAGCACCGACTACTGACAACGGCAGTGTCACGGTGGAAGGTGCTGAAACCCATTATAGTGTTTCAGGTACCATTTCTGGAGATGTTCAAACAGGCACAATATATATCGGTATATTCACATCAAGCGATTCGTCAGGTGACCCTTTCCGTTATGATGATATAGCAACTCCCGGACCGTATACAATAAACGACGTTCCACCGGGTGAATACTGGGCATACGCTTTCAGAGATGCAATAATTAGCAACGGAGAACTGGACCCTAATGAGCCAGTGGGGCGATACACAAACAACCCTTTTACAGTAGATGCTGCAAATGTTGGCAATATAGACATAACACTAACCGAGCCACCTGTGACAAGAGAGGTATCAATCCCTGTTGACCTTGCCGGCGCTCCTGATAGTGTCGTTGATATCCCCATCAACATTGACAACTGCGTGGGCATTTCCGAATTCCAGTTTGTAATAGACTATGACAGCACTATCCTTGAATATGCCGGGATAGCAAAAGGAACACTTCTTCCTGATATCTGGATGGCTGATGCCGCAGAATTTAGTGCAGGAAAAGTAGAGATAGACGGTAAGCATACAAACTTCGGACAATTAGCGGGCGGTTCGGGCAGTCTGGCAATCCTGAAACTAAGAATTAAAGGTGATGCGGTGATTGAAGATACTTCCGATTTAGTCTTCTCTTCTACAAAGCCTGTTGACCCCGTTAATTTCCTTAAAGATTCACAAGGCGGGCTCATCAATGCAAACTACACCAACGGCCTTCTAACTGTAAGTCCCTCTTTCACACTTGAATTGAAAGCAGGTGGATGGAACCTTGTTAGTTTCCCCGTAGAACCAACTATAACTACCCCTACGGATCTCATTCCTAATCTTATTAGTATATTTGAGTGGGAACAAGGATACAGGACACCCCTTGCTCTTCATGCCAAGAAAGGATATTGGATACTCGTAACGCAAGATACAAGTTTTAATGTAGAAGGAACTGTTCCCGGGACCACTACTGTGAGTCTGGTGGAGGGATGGAACCTGGTAGGTCCTGTAGAAGACGCTTTGAGACCTGAGGAAAACATAATCTCGGTATTTGGATGGGGAACACTTCCTGCCGGGGGATACAATTCCATAAATATTGGGGCAAACTGTGTTAAAGGTAAGGGTTACTGGATTCTGCCAATGATGGCATTAGATATATGGTAAGGATTAATAAAAGAAAATAAAAACAAAAAATTGAGATAGATGAGGTAGGCAAAATAAGGAGGGACAAATGGATTTAAAGATAAAGGGCAGGAGACTAAGAAAAAGTATCTTAAGTGTTTTATTCTTGATTCTGATAGGTATGGGTACCAATATACATGCCGCTGTAGAAAATTGGGAAGTTAAACTGCCTGTATCATTTGAAGGAACTCTCTTTACGGATATGTACATTGGAATGAAAGTAGGTGCTACAAATGATTTTGATGTGGGGATAGACAATGCGGCACCTCCTGGTACTCCTGCCGGAGACAGATCTTATTTTTCTTCTATCACGGAACAGGCTTCACCGTACAATCTACTTAGTAAGGATTATCGGGAGCCCGAATATGAAATTACTACATGGAGACTCTGGGTAAGACCTGAAGAGAGCAGAGAGGCTCTTGTGACGTGGAATCCCACGGACTTCCCTGTTGGGTGGACTTTTACCTATCAGGAAGCCAATAGTTCATGGGTTGCTACAGGAGCAGTGGTAAATATGGCTACTACAAGCCAGATTACATTTACGGGAGATGGTTCAGCAAAAAGGTACCTTATAATCGCAACACCTCCTGAATTTTTCTCAATATCAGGGAAGGTAACCTTACAAGGAGGAACTGCCTTACCCAGTGATGTTGGTTTAGAACTGAACAATGGAGTAGGCACATCTATTAATCCTGATCAAGATGGGAATTACTCTTTTGAGGAATTGCAGGGAGGTGTTAATTATACAGTAACACCAACCCTCGCAGGATATAGGTTTACTACTCTAAACAGAACCTACAGTCCCTTGACTGCCTCCCAGGTAAATCAGGACTTTACGGGGATATACCAGGTTTCTCTTACAGTAAACTCAGACTACGATTCACCTGTCCCCTCAGTAGATACACATACCTATGATTTTGGAACGCAGATAAATGCTTCTGTTACATCTCCCGCGGATGAGTCAAATGGCACGAGGTATGTATGCACAGGATGGACAGGTACGGGCAGTGTTTCAGAGGGAGGAAGCACAAATACCTCTTTTGCAATAACTGAGAATTCTACTATTACCTGGGAGTGGCAGAGACAGTATGCTCTTATTACCGACGTGGAAGGCAGTGGAACCATTCAACAGCAGGTTGTTGGCAACGACTTAAGCAAAGCACCTGTTACATCATGGTATGACGAGGGTACCAACGTTCAGCTAACTGCTGTTCCTGCCAATGAAGAATGGGCATTTGCTTACTGGAAAGGGGATGTGGATATTACAAGGTCAAAAGATACTTCTACCTTATCCGTCACTATGGATAAATCCAGAACCATAACCGCTGTATTCCTTGAGAACGCACCTGTACTGGGTGTCACCCCCACAGAGGTGAACTTTAGATTTGACAATCCTTCACTGAAGACTGGTGCTACCCAGTCCGAGGATATAACCATAAGCAATGACGGAGTTGCAGGTGACCCTCTGGACTGGTCAATAGGCACCATAGTCTATAATGAGGGGAGCGGATGGATAGACGTTGTACCTACATCGGGCAGTCTGCCTCACGGGGAGATTACTACACAGGTAAACAGCGAGATAGTAACCCTGACAGTTGACAGCACAGGACTTACAGGCGGGGTTTATACCGCAACCGTCCCGGTCACATCAAACGGCGGCGATGCCAGCATAGATGTAACGATGGTGATACTCCAGTTGCCTGAAACCATAGAACCCGGAGATACAATTACCGAA
>CAYORP010000022.1:0-26941 GCA_964406415.1 uncultured bacterium | reverse complement strand
ATGCTGCGTTCCCGATAAAGCCTGCAAGTCCTATGATAAGGGGACTACTCTGTTTTACCTGTGCAAGAAACAGTGATAGGGAAATACTCACGAGATTTCCCACCCATGCTGTTAGAAACGATGCCAGATAGATTACCGGGAACATTTTATTTTGCCTCTAATAAATTAAAGCAAACCCATCAATAATACCCCCAATAGATTAAACTGTCAAAATTCCTTTCATCCACTCAAGTTCCAACATAAGAATTATACAATGGGATGCAAGAGAAAAAGAAAGGGTTGAGATGCCCGGAAAAGGTTAAAAACTGGCAGATACCAGCACACAAAGGTTAGCTCACTGGCTCTGAGCCTTGATAGAAAGCAGCAACTCTATGTTAGACTTGGAATTTTTCATCCGTGCTATCAGCAGTTCCATTGCCTCCACCGGATTCAGAGGAGCAAGTACCTTTCTGAAAAGCCATACAAGTTGAAGTTCTTCCGGATTGACCAGAAGTTCCTCCCTTCTGGTACCTGACCTGTTGATATCAATGGCAGGAAATGTTCTTCTGTCCGAAAGTTTTCTTTCAAGGTTTATCTCCATATTGCCGGTCCCCTTAAATTCCTCAAATATAACATCGTCCATCTTACTTCCTGTATCTATCAATGCGGTCCCTATGATAGTAAGACTCCCGCCTTCTTCAATATTACGTGCAGCACCGAAAAATCTCTTCGGTTTGTCCAGAGCGTTGGATTCCAGACCGCCTGTCATAATTTTACCTGTATGTGGTACCAGAACATTATATGCACGGGCAAGACGTGTGATACTGTCAAGTAGTATTACTACATCTCTTCTATGTTCAACCAGACGTTTTGCCTTTTCCATTACTATTTCGGCTACCTGTGTATGCCTCTCTGGAGATTCGTCAAACGTTGCACTTATCACTTCTCCTCTAACAAGACGTTTCATTTCTGTAACCTCCTCGGGGCGTTCCGCTATAAGAAGAACAATCAGATGCACCTCGGGGTTTTTCTCGGCTATTGCATTTGCAAGTTTCTGTAAAATAACAGTTTTCCCGGTTCGAGGAGGTGATACAATCAATCCCCTCTGTCCCTTACCTATCGGGGTGACAAGGTCTATAACCCTTGTCGTTATTTCTTCGGGTGATGTTTCCAGTAAAAATCGTTCATTCGGATGAATAGGTGTTAATTCTTCAAACGGAATCCTGGATTGAATCTTTTCAGGAGGCTCCTGGTTGACTTTTTCCACTTTAAGAAGAGCAAAATACTTCTCAGTGTCTTTAGGAGGCCGAATCTGCCCATAAACCGTATCACCTGTCTTTAAAGAAAATTTTTTTATCTGAGAAGGGGATATATAAATATCATCTGGTCCCGGAAGGTAGTTATAGTTGGGTGAGCGAAGAAATCCAAATCCGTCAGGTAGAATCTCAAGAACTCCTTCACCGAATAATAATCCTTCCCTCTGGGTCTGAGATTCCATAATTTTGTAAATCAGTTCTTCTTTCCTGAGATTACTTACACCGTCAACCTTTAAACCTTTTGCTAAATTCTGAAGTTTGGGAATTGTCAATTTTCTCAACGATGCAACATTAAGATCTTTTGTCTCTTCCATGATAAGGTCTCCTTTACCCCTGTAATATTTTGACTGGGGAACCTGATTCATCTTTTTCCTTCCAATATACTCTGACAGCAAGTTGTCAATAACTTGGTCTGAAATTTGATAAAGAGGTATGCATTTTGTTATTACAATTTGAACGATTTCATCTATGAAGCAATGAGGATTATGTTTTACAAGTAATTTCGGTATTAAACAGTTTTATCAGTTGTTTTACCTGCCTCAAGGTTTTTTTATAAGAACCGGAGTTATCAATAATATAGTCTGCTTTTTCTTCTTTAAGTCTTAAAGGGATTTGACTTTTCCATCTATCCTCTACTTCTTCCCCTTTAAATTTTTCCCTAAGCCGCTTTTTAATTATCTCCGGGGGAGAGGTAACAACAACTATTTTGTTGAAAAGATTTTCCGATTTAGTTTCGAAAAGTAAAGGGATTTCAATAACTATTATATCATTTTTTTTAGCATAGTCAAGTATTTTTATTCTTAATTCCTTAAAAACCGCAGGATGAAGCAATTTTTCAAGGTCTTCTCTTTTCTTTTTATCCGAAAAGATAAGTTTTCCCAGTTTTTTTCTGTCAGGAATTCCTCTCTTAAGAATATTTTTGCCGAAGATATCCTTAATCTTTTCCGCATATTCCTTTTTCCCGAGCAACAGGTGAACGATATCGTCGCAGGATAACACAGGAATACCTTCTCTGGCAAAAATTGAGCACACAGTTGTTTTTCCCGAACCAAAGATGCCCGTGATACCAATTTTCAACAACCCTTTATTTATTCTTGTCAGGTTCCCAGGTCCCATGAAGTTATGTATCTTGATTGTTTACGGGTGAGTCTGTCAATTTTAATTTTCATGCCTTTCAGTTTCATCTCGGCAACCTTTTTATCTATATCTTCAGGAACCTGATAAACATCAGCCCTCAGTGCAGGATTTTCCTTCAGATATTTTAATGAAAGAAATTGATTGGCAAAACTCATGTCCATAACTGCCGATGGATGTCCTTCGGCACAGGCAAGGTTAACAAGTCGTCCTTCTCCGAGGATATAAATTCTTTTTCCGTTTTTAAAAGTGTATTCGTCAAGATTGTCTCTCACTCTTCTTCTATTACTGACAGCCTTTAGAGATTCTATATCTATCTCTACGTTAAAATGTCCTGCATTACCAAGTATTGCACCGTCTTTCATTTTTTTCATGCTGCTGAGAGATATAACAGAGGTATCTCCTGTTGAGGTTATAAATATATCTCCAATTTTTGCAGCCTCTGATATGGGAATTACCCAGTAACCATCCATAACAGCCTCAAGAGCTCTTAGCGGATCCACCTCAGTTACTATCACTCTCGCACCCATACCCTGAAACCTTTTTGCTATTCCTCTTCCGCACCATCCATAACCGGATACCACTGCTGTTTTACCTGCAAGAAGGATGTTTGTGGCTCTCAATATTCCATCTATTGAAGATTGTCCGGTACCGTATCTATTATCAAAAAGATGTTTTGTATTTGCATCATTGACTGCAACCACGGGAAATTTCAACAGTTTGTTCTTTGCAAGACTTCTCAGTCTTATAATTCCTGTTGTGGTTTCTTCTGTTGCTCCTATGATATTTTCTGCCATAGATATGTTTTTGTGAAGAGAAGATATAAGGTCACAACCGTCATCCACAACAAGGTGTGGTTTCTTGGACATAACCCTGCCAATGTTTTCATAGTATTTCTTCTTTGTATCACCGTGCTTTGCAAATACGCTGATTTTTTCTTTTTTTACCAGATAGGCAGCAACATCATCCTGGGTACTCAGGGGATTTGAAGCACAGAGATAAACTTCTGCACCGGCATCCCGCATACTGACCATAAGGTTTGCCGTTTCTGTAGTGATGTGAAGACAACACCCAATTCGCAGTCCCTTAAAAATTTTATTTTCCCCATAGTGGTCTCTTAGAATTTTTAAAACCTGCATATGTTGAAAAGCCCAGTCAACTCTGTTTTTCCCTTTATCAGCAAGTTTAATATCTCTAATTGTATAATCCATTATCAAACCTCCCGGTTATTATAAAGTTAATTACTTCTTTTTTCTACTCTATCTACTCTCATATCAGAATTTCAGTATATTATCAAACCTTATTGAAAATTCTGACCGAGTCTCTTTTTTCCCAATTGAATCCTTCTTCCTCTCTCCCGAAATGGCCGTAACACGCTGTTTTCTTATAGACAGGATTGAGCAGGTCCAATTTTTTTATTATCCCTGCGGGGGAAAGGTCAAAATTATCTCTTATCAACCTTACTATTTTATCATCAGGCACCGCACCGGTATTTTCAGTATTTATCATTATTGATACCGGCTGTTTTCTGCCTATAACATAGGCAATCTGTAACTCGCATTTTTTGGCAAGTCCTGACGCAACTATGTTTTTCGCCAGATATCTCGCCATATAAGAAGCAGACCTATCAACCTTTGTTGGGTCTTTTCCAGAGAAACATCCTCCTCCATGACTGCCGATACCACCATAAGTATCAACGATTATTTTTCTTCCTGTCACTCCTGTGTCTGCCTGAGGACCGCCTATAATAAACCTGCCTGTGGGATTAATAAAAATTTCTAACTTTTTGCTTCTTATATCCCGTGGAATAACACTTTTGATAACAAGTTCTGTCAGGTCATCCTTAATCTTCTTTTGTTTTATACCCGGGTTGTGCTGGGTTGATAAAACGATACTTTCAACTGTTCTGGGAAGACCGTTTTCATAACGGACCGTCACCTGTGATTTCCCATCGGGTCTTAAATAATCCAGTTGTTTTCTCTTACGAACCTCAGCAAGTTTTCTTACAAGTTTATGTGCAAGCATTATCGGCATAGGCATAAGTTCTTTTGTTTCAGATGATGCATAACCGAACATCATCCCCTGGTCCCCGGCCCCACCTTTGTCAACTCCCATTGCTATGTCTGGAGATTGGGTTTGTATTGAGGTAATAATAGCACTGGCATCAAAATGGAAACCATAGTTAGGGTCTGTATACCCCACTTCAAACAGTAAATGTCTAACAATATCAGGGATATCTACATAGCCGCTGGTTGTTATTTCCCCTGCAACAAAACTAAGTCCTCGTGTTGTTAAACACTCACATGCCACTCTTCCATTTTTATCCTGTCTCAGAACCTCATCAAGTATTGAATCCGATATCTGGTCACATATCTTATCAGGGTGCCCTTCAGTAACCGATTCTGATGTAAAAAGATAGGAATTACTCATCTTCTTCCTCCTCCCATTTGTTCTTTAAGAATGTTAATCTCTCTTATTTCAGTTGGATCTACCCTGTTTAATATTGCAAGATAAAAACTTATCCAGTCACCCAGGATTGTCAGGTAGAAAATTTCTTCCAGCAGATTTCGTCCTTCTGCTTTTACGTGCAATACTTCCGGTTGAACACCTGAAATAATTTTTTCCGTTATCTCAAAACGCAGTTTTGTTCTCGGATGCTCATTTTTTGACGTTATAAAAACAGGCATACATTTTTTTATAAACCAGTCGGGGTAACGCCAGGACATTATTTCATTGTGGTTCATTTCCGGTAAAACATTGATAAAAGCAAAAGACTTGCTGTTCTCGGCAATCTGGGTTTTCCATCTTGCTGCGGCAGGCAAAAGCCGTCCGCTGGAATAAATTAAAGGTATTCTATTATAAAACTTTCCAGATATGGCAAGTGCAGGGTTATTTTCTTTCTCGGGGTAAAAATTTTCAGTCCAGTTACGAAGAGATTGAAAGAGTTTAGTATCAATCTCAGGAACAAGCCCTATAGAACTCACCATTTTGTAAACGGAGAAAAAAATGTATCCCAGAGCACATCGCGGAGGATAACCTTTAGGTATTTTTACAAAGGGTATTCCATCAGAAGTAGCAATTTTTTCTATTATACCATTGCTTGATATACCAACAACAGCACTTCCTTTTTGTTTTGCTGCATTCAATGCGCTGATAGTTTCTTCAGTATTGCCTGAGTAACTTATAACTATCACAAGTGTATCTTTATCGGCATAAAAAGGTAGACTATAATCTCTATTGACTGTACAGGGTATTCTGGAATTCTGGTATGCTATTGTTTCAATGATATCTCCAGCAATTGCAGACCCACCCATTCCGCAGAATATAATTTTTTTGAATTTTCTTCTATGCAAAGGGGGTACTGTAAAAGAATATCCTTTTTCACACTGTGATGGGAATCCTTTGAGTTTTTCCAGCATGTTCTGTTCATCCAGTTTTTCTATTTCATTTAAAGAAACTTTCATGTTCATATTAAATCTCCATGTCATCCAATACCCCTCTTAGAAATAACGGGTAGAAAAGAGAATTTTTATTTTAACTCTTTCAAAAGATAATTATATACCTGTTTATGGGTACTATAAAGAAGGGCCTTGTCAACAACTTTTTTCAGTTTATTGTAACTTGTAGTTCTTATCTTTTCCTTTACTGCAGGGATTGCCACGGGTGCCATACTTAACTCTTCCATTCCCATTCCTACCAGGAGACACGCGATTTCAGGGATGGAAGCCATTTCGCCACATAGCCCTGTCCATATCTTACCTTTAGAAGCATTTGAAACAGTTGTTTTTATCAGTTTCAGAACTGACGGATGACAGGGCTGATACAGATGGGCTATCTTCTCGTTGCCCCTGTCCACAGCGAGAGTATATTGTACAAGGTCATTGGAACCAATGCTGAAAAAATCCACCACCTCCGCAAATTTATCCGTTATCAAAGCGGTAGAAGGTATTTCAACCATTATTCCTATTTCAATCTGTTTACTAAAATCCTTTTTTTCTTTTTTTAATTCTGACTGGACCTTCTCAATTATCTTTTTGGATTCCATTACCTCTTCAATTGTTGAAACCATGGGGAACATAATCTTAAAATTTCCATAGACTGCGGCCCGAAGTATTGCTCTCAATTGTGTCTCAAAGATATCCTTTCTCTCGAGACAGAACCTTATGCCTCTCCATCCAAGAAAGGGATTTAACTCTCCTGTTGTGGGAAGAGCAGAGGTAAATTTATCACCCCCGATATCTACAGTTCTTATTATAATCGGTTTATTGTCGCCCATCTTTTCTGCCACGTTCTTATAGGCAAGGAACTGCTCCTCCTCCGAAGGAAGGTCGTTTCTGTTCAAATAAAGATATTCGGTCCTGTACAGGCCGATTCCTTCCGCTCCGTATTTTTTTGCCGTTTCTACCTCCTCCGGAAATTCTATATTGGCATGAAGACTTATTCTTCTGTTGTCTACAGTCTGACAGGGAAGGTCTTTTATAAGTGAAAGTTTACTTTTCACTTTGAAAAGTTTTTTCTCCTTACGGGCATATCCTTCAATAACTTTTTTCGCAGGATTTATAATTACCAGACCTGCATCTCCATCTATAATAATCCTGTCTCCGTTTTTAATCTCTTCCGTTGCTTTTTCTGCAATAACTGCTGGTATTTCCAAAGCCTTTGCTATTATTGCTGCATGTGAAGTTTTACTTCCAATCTCCGTTACAAATCCAATCACAAAATTTTTATCAAGAGAAACTGTCTGGCTTGGAGATAAGTCTCTTGTAACTATTATTTCATTTTTAAATTTCTTGATTATAGACGGAGCAGGTCCCTGCAGGTTTACTATAACCCTTTCAATTACATCAAGGAGGTCTCGCCTCCTGTCTTTCAAAAAATCGGTCTGTTTTTTCTTAAACACCCTGCCCAGTTTTTGTACAACTTTATTAAGAGCGCTTTCACTGTTCACCCTCTCGTTTCTGATTATATTTTCAGTTTCATTCTTCAAAAGAACATCTTCTAAAAAAGCCAGGTGAAAAGCAAATATATCAGCATATTGTTTACCAGCTTCGTTTTTAACCTTTTTTTGCAGTTCCTTAATTTCGTAAGCAGTTTTCTCCAGTGCCTCATTAAATCTTTTTATTTCATCACCAAGATTATCCTCATTAATACTATATTCAGGGGTTTTTAAAAAAGAATTGTCCCATATCCAGGCATTTCCAATTGCTACCCCGGGAGATACCCCTATACCTTTTATCTGTATCATTTTTTAAGGAGTCAGATTCAGTTTTTCTTCATCTTCCTTTATAATCTTAATTATTTCAGACTTATTATTCGCTTTACGTAAGGCGTTACGGAACGTTTTGTCTTTCAGAAGGCGTGCTATTTTAGCAAGGGCCTTAAGGTGAAGTCCTATTGATTTTGTGGGAGCCAGTATGAGAAAAATAATGTATACAGGCTCTCCATCAAGAGCCTCAAATGATATACCATCATTTGAAATTCCAACCGCTCCAACAAGTTCCTCAATCTGCTCGGTTTTGGTATGTGGTACAGCAATCCCCTGTCCTATACCCGTAGATCCCAATTTTTCTCTTTCCATTACATTATCAAGAATATCCTGACTGTCCTTAATGTATCTTTTTTCTTTCAGCAGTTCCAGCAATTCTGAAATTGCTTCTTTTTTATCTCTGCTCTTCACAGAGAGCAAGACACAATCTTCTTTCAAAAAATCTGTTATTTTCATCGCTCCGTCTCCTTTACCCCGAACCGACGCTTTTTGTCTTTGCGAGCGTATTGTGTGTGGCAATGACAAGAAATGTCAGATGACTTCACTTCGTTCGCAATGACACAAGCCATTAGGGGTTAATAATTATCGCTTTTTACCAGATTTTCAGCCTCGTTCCTTTATTTGTGCGGTCTGTTTACTACCTTATCGTGTATTTTACTTGCCTGTCTTTTTGCTTTGTCAAACAAACCCTCCATACTCTTGTTTAAATCAGTATTTTTCTCCTTTACAAACACATCATAACTTTTTGAATGAACTTTTATTTCTCCCACGTACATCGGGCCTTCTTTTTTTATGTGAAGTTCTGCATTTCCCTCGTCAAAAAGGAACTTCTTAAGTTTTCCAAATTTATTTTTTATGTACTCCTCAAAATTTTTATCTATAATAACGGCAGAATGAATCTTTATTTCCATATCATCCTCCCTTTGAAATGCCCCGTTGTATCAAACTTATCTCTGTCTTATTTCCATCTCAGGGAAATAATGTTTTAATATCTGCCTGTAATTAAACCCTGTTTCCGCCATCCTTCTGGCACCCCACTGGCACATGCCCACTCCATGCCCGTATCCGGTACCACTGAAAATAAAACTACTACCTGTTTTTCTTATGTTAAAATTTGTGCTCGGAATTATATCAGGAGTGTCAAACTGGATTGCTGACTTTTTGTTATTGACTTTCATCCTGAACTCATGTCCTTTAAAACTTTTAATTGTACCATTCTTTAAAAAAAACTTCAAATTGTCTACCCGTGAGGAATCTTCGGTTCTTTCAATCTCTATTTTTTCAATTGCAGATAAACCAAGTATTTTTGAAAGGTAATCTTCTGGAAAAACTTTTTCCCATCTGTAATAGGGGGTGTCTTTACAATACGGGTCAACAACAGACGAAATGTGAGGGTATACCCCTCCCCATACATCAGAGGAAAGTAAGGTCTTTCCCCCGCAGTTGGCGTGAAAAAACACCTGAACAATTCTGCCATTGTAAGACAAAATTTCACCGGCGGTAGATTCTACGGCTTCCTTTATCTTTTTGCAGTTTGTAGCACCATAGACCTGATAAAATATGGAATTTTCTATGTCGTAGGGTAGTTTTTTCGTTTCATTCAGTGCAGCAGTATATATAACAAGGGTACGGGAAGCAACTGCCTGTGCTTTCAGGGCTTCAAGTGGCCACAGGTAATCCATCTCTCTGGCAAGAACTCCTGTCAGATAATCTTCAATTGCAACATTGTTGATAATAAGATACTGTCCATTATGTTTCAGAGTATAAATTTCACCCTTTTTATATTTGTTACGGAATTTTCCAATAATACTTTCGGGATTACTACCGCGCCAAAGACATACATCTATATTCTCACCAAATAACGCACTTACGAACAAAATAAAACTAATCAGAAGGCTCTTCTTCAGTGTATAATGTAGCATTTACGTTCCCTTTAAGTTCCAGGGTGTTTGTGTCAAGTTTATAGTGTATTACGTCACTTTTAAAGTAACTTTTGTCCTTCATAACAACAGGTGAACCTTCCATAATCAATATTTTTCTCTTATCATCATAGGTTAATTTTGAACATTTCCCTTCCATTGTTACTGAACCTGTTTTGATATCCTTGTAAATTATCCTTACATCTCCGGTAATAATAACTGTTTGGATTTTTTTTTCGTCAGGGACAATTTTTATCTCACCTTTTCCTTCTCTGCCTGTTTTTATCTCTATACTTTCTGTGGCTGTATTTAAAGATAACTCTGGGGTTGCTATGGAAGTTACATTTTCAGCGAATACTTCAGCAGTTTCACCCTTGAGAAAAAAACTTGTTTTGTCCCCGCTGAACTGTTTTATTGAAAAACCTGTTATTTTCTCTCCGGATTTATCCACTGATACTGAATCTTCTTCTTTCCTTGAACAGCCATAAATCAAGAAAACAGCGGTTATAATGATAAGAACTTTTGCAAAATTTCTTCCCATAATCCCCTTCCTTTTAAAATAATCTCGGTTGTTTCTCTAAATACCCCCTCGCCACCACTTTTTTTACATATGTAACTGGAAACACCTTTCACCTCAGGGACTGCATCAAAAGGTGCTACAGCAAACCCGACTTTTTTCATAAGCGGTATATCCTGCAGGTCATCACCAATATAACATATTTCGTCCCACTGAATAGAATTTTCTGAATTAAATCTTTTCAGGACAGAAGTTTTGTCCTTTACATTTTCAAAATAATGTTCTACTTTCAGTTCCTCAAACCGTCTTTTAGATTCAGCAGAACCCTTACCACTGAGTACAACCGTCTTTATACCTGCAAGTTTAAGCAGGCAGAAAGCCGGACCATCCTTTATGTTGAAAAACCTGTATAATTGTCCATTGAAATAAAATATCTTCCCGTTGGTAAGTACACCGTCCACATCAGTAACAACTACCTTGATTTTTTCAGTATTCAATTTTAAATTCTTTTTTCCCGAGTAAGTCATGGAGATGAACTATTCCTTCAGGCTTCTGCCCTTTCTTGTCCATAATTACCAAACAGGTAATCTCAAACTTTTCCATAATACCAAGTGCCTGAACAGCCAGGCTTTCTTCATCAACAGTCATAGGACTTTCTGTCATCCAGTCCCTGGCAACAGATTCAGTTATGTCATATGTATGATTCAACATTCGTCTTACATCCCCGTCGGTTATAATACCTTTAAGTTTTCCTTTTTTATCCAGTACAAGTGTAAACCCCAGTTTTTTTCTTGTAATTTCTCTTACAACTGTAGTCATTTTAGTATCATCTCTTACGGTTGGAACTTTTTTACCGGTATGCATTACATCTTTTACCTTTAACATAAGCCGCCTGCCAAGATTACCTGCAGGATGGAAAAATGCAAAATCCTGCTTGCGTATATCCTTAACCGCCATAATTGAAAGTGCTATCGCATCCCCCAGTACAAGAGCACAGGTCGTGCTTGAAGAGGGAATAACTCCAAATACGTCCGCCTCTTCTATCTCTCCTGTTTCTATAACAATATCACTGTAAATTCCAAGAGAAGATTCCCTGCTGCTGGTAAAAGAAACTATTTTTGCACCTATTTTTTTAATGGAAGGGATTATCCTCAAAATTTCTTCTGTCTCTCCACTGTTAGAAACTACTATAACAATGTCGTTATCTGTTACCATGCCAAGGTCCCCGTGTACTGCATCTCCAGGATGCAAAAATATGGATGGAGTGCCAAGACTTGCAAGGGTGGCGGCTATTTTCCTGCAAATAATTCCACTTTTCCCCATTCCTGTGATGATAACCTTTCCCTTAGATTTACTGATGACATCCACTGCTTTTAAAAATTCTTCATTCAGGTTGTCCCGCATTTTCCTTAAATTTCTACATTCTGCGTCAATCACCCTTTTTGCAAATTCAAGATAATTTTTCTTTTTCATTTTTCAGCGGACATAATAGAGTTCTTTAAGTTTTCTCAATAAGGTCTGCATCTCTTTCAGATTCAACATATTGGGACCGTCGGACAATGCTTTTTCCGGTTGGGGGTGCACCTCAGCAAATATACCGTCACATCCTACAACTATTGCTGCCTTTGCCAGATAGGAAACAAATCTTTTATTCCCGCCGGAACTATTACCTAATTTCCCAGGTTCTTGAACACTGTGGGTTGCATCAAATATAACAGGATACCCGAAATCTCTCATTAGAGGAAGTGAACGAAAGTCAGATACAAGATTGTTATATCCAAATGTTGTCCCCCTTTCTGTAATGAGAACCCGGGTATTACCGGTGGATACAACCTTGCCTATGATATTTTTTACCTCCATGGGTGAAAGAAACTGCCCCTTTTTTACGTTAACCGGTTTTTGAGTTTTTCCAGCAGCAATCAACAGGTCAGTCTGCCTGCATAAAAAGGCAGGTATCTGTATCATATCTACCGCTTCCGCTACCTGTTTAACCTGTGTTACACAGTGTAAATCCGTAGTAACAGGAACATCAAAATCTTCACCCACCTTCCTCAGGAGGTTAAGACCTTTGTCTATACCCAATCCTCTGAAAGAATTAATGGATGACCTGTTGGCTTTATCAAACGAAGATTTGAATATCAGCGGGATATTTTCATCCGCACATATGTTTTTAAGAAATTCCGCAGTTTGTAAAACAATTTTCTCGCTTTCAATTACACAGGGTCCTGCTATAAGACAAAAAATGTTATTCCCGCCAACCTTTACGTTTTTTATTTTTATCTCTTTAACCATAGATAATTTTTATTGTTTTATCTTAATCGCTTCCAATTGAACTGTTACTATTCTTTAGCCGGGAGGCCACTTCATAACTCTACCGCCCAGAAGATGAATATGAAGATGTTCTACACTCTGTCCCGCGTTCTTGTTTGTATTTATAACTATACGGTATCCTGTTTCTGCGATACCTTCATCCCGCGCAATTCTGGAGGCAAGACTCAACAGTTTCCCCAGCATTAAAACATCTTCAGTGTCATACAACCTGGCGATATGTTTTTTAGGAATTATAAGGATATGAATCGGAGCCTGCGGATTTATATCTCTAAAGGCAAGAAAATTTTCATCCTCGTAAACCCTGTTGCATTTTATTTCGCCTTTTGCCATCTTACAAAAAATGCATTCTTCCATTTTTACAGTTTCTTCGCCGTTTTTGTTTTCACATACGACTGTATTATGTCACCATCCTGAAATTCGGTAAAATTACCAATTTCTATACCACATTCTGTATTTTCCTTCACTTCCCTTACTGCCTCTTTAAACCTTTTTAAATTAGAAATGGTTCCCTGAAAAATAACACTGCCACCTCTTATAACCTTAGATGTTGAGTTTCTTATTATCCTGCCGTTGACTACAAGACAGCCAGCAATGGTTGATTTATCTGAAAGGTGAAATACCTTTCTGACAACTGCCTGACCTGAAAGAACATCCTGTTCATCAGGTTCAAGCATACCCTCAACCGCTTTTGTTATATCCTCTGCAAGTTCATATATCACCTTGTAGATTCTAACCTCAACACCCTCTGCATTTGCTATTTCTTCCACCTGCTGGGTTAAGGGAACGTTAAATCCTACAATAACGGCATTTGAAGCAGAAGCAAGCAGAACATCAGATTCTGAAATTGCTCCAGTCTCTGAATGGATGATGGAAATTTTGACTTCGCTGTCAGGTATCTTCCCGATAACGTTTTTTATAGCGTCAATAGTCCCCACATAATCAGTCTTTATTATAAGTTTCAGTTCTTTAATCTCACCTTTCTGAATTTCGTCATAAACCTCCTGTAGCGTTACCTTCTTAATTCCGGTTCCCTTTTGAAGATGCCCGGCAACCTTTTCTTCAAATATCTGTCTTGCCTCCTTTTCAGAACCAACAACCTGAAATTTCTCTCCCGGGATGGCAACACCGCTGGCTCCAAGTATTTCCACAGGCGTTGAAGGCCCCGCTGTATTTAGATGTTTATTCCAATCATCCATAATTGCCCGCACCTTACCTCTAATCTCTCCGACTATAAAAGGGTCTCCTGTTTTCAGCGTTCCTCTCCTTATAAGAGCATTAATAATAGGCCCCTTTGCCCTGTCAATAAAAGATTCTATGACCACGCCTTCGGCCCTGCCTTCAGGGTCTGCTTTCAACTCAAGCATTTCTCCCATCAAAATAAGCATTTCAAGTAACTCATTAATGCCTGCTCCGGTTAAACCCGAAACGTTAACAAAAATCGTATCCCCCCCCCATTCTTCCGGCACAAGTTTATACTCTGTAAGTTGTTTCTTGACCTTATCAAGATTCAGATTTGGTTTGTCAATCTTGCTGATGGCAACTATAATGGGAACATTTGCTGACCTTGCATGATTTATGGCCTCAACCGTCTGTGGCTTCACCCCTTCATCCGCAGCAACTACAAGTATAACTATATCGGTAATAAGCGTTCCTCTTCCACGCATAGCCGTGAAAGCCTCGTGTCCCGGTGTATCAAGAAAAACTATCTCACCCTTGTCGCCCACCTTTAATTTATAGGCGCCAATCTTTTGTGTGATTAATCCATGCTCTTTTTCAGCAATACGGCTTTTACGGATGGTATCAAGCATCGTGGTCTTACCGTGGTCCACATGCCCCATAATTGTTACCACGGGTGCTCGGGGGATAAGAATTTTTTCTTTTCTTTCTTCCCCTGGTTTCTCCTTAAAAACAGTTTCTGGTTTTTTAAATTCAGCGGTCAACCCAAAAGATTCACAAACCTTTCTAATGTTTTCTTTCCCGGGTGACTGATTGACAGTTACCATAAACCCGATGGAAAAAAAATACTTTATTATATCAGCAGATGAAACATTAATCTTTTCGGAAAGTTGCTTAATGTTTTCTGTCCCTTCAAGTACAACCTTATTTTTAACCTGTACTTCTGGTTCTACTACATCTTTTTTCTCCTCTTTTGCAACAACCTGTTTTTCCTTTTCAGGCGGCTTCTTATGTGCTCTTGGGGCTGGTTTTTTAACAACAGGCGGCTTTTTTGCAGTCTCTTTTCCCGGTTCTTTTTTCTTCTCTTCTGCAACAACCTGTTTTTTCTTTGAAGGCGGTTTCTTATGCACTTCCGGTGAGGGTTTAACAACCGTTTCCTTCTTTTCTGTCTTTTCTCTGGCGGTCTTTCCTACCCCCTTCATAGGTTTTTCTTTTGTCTTTTTCTTTGCGGCGACCTGCTTTTTCTCTGCTTTTTTAACCGCCTTTTTTCTCTCTACCTTTCTTTTACCCGTTTTATCCTTTTCGGGTTTCTCCTCTGACTGTGCTGCCTTCTCTTTTCCTTCTTTTTTTACCTCAACCGTTCTTTCTTTCTCTTCCTGTGCAGAGATTTTTTCTTTTACCTTATCCTCAATATACTTCTCTATTTTTTTAATCTCATCTCTGGATAATGCACTGATGGTCTTTTTCCCTTTGATGCCTACATTGTATTCAAGTACTTCAAGAAACTCTTTCTTGCCTATCTTATACTTTTTGGCTAAATCCTGTACTCTCATTTACTCTGCACTCCTGTTTGACGCACTGTCATCTGAGAAATTTTGTTCCGGGACTTCTTTTTCTTCCCTTTCATTCCCTTTCTCTTCCTGTTCTTTTAACATCTTCTCTCTGTATTTTTTCGCCTTATCAATAAGTTTTTCAGCCAATTTATTCTCAGCAAAGGCAGGAATTTTTTTCATATCTTCAACATTTGCTTCTGCAAGAGACTTTATTGAACTGTACCCGAACTTTGCAAGTTCCAGAGATGTTTTTTCATCAATCCCTTCTATTATTCCTACAGCTGGTTTTTCTACCTTTGTATATTCAGATTCTCTGAGAACACGTATGTTCCACCCAGTAAGTTTGGACGCAAGCCTTACATTCTGCCCTCTTTTACCTATTGCAAGGAAAAGTTGACTGTCATCTGTAATAACTATCGCTTCTTTCTTCCTTTCGTTTATAATTACTTTCTTACCGGTAGCGGGACTTAAAGCATTCATTATATACTTACTCGTGTCCTTATCCCATAAAATGATTTCTACTTTTTCCCCGCTTAACTCTTTCATCATATTCTTTATTCTTCTTGCCTTTTCACCGATGCAGGTTCCTACAGCATCTATCTTCTCATCTGTGGAGGTTACAGCAATCTTTACCATATCTCCGGGAAATCGGGCAACGGCTTTAATCTTTATGATGCCATCTCTAATTTCCGGGACTTCCTGTTCCAGAAGTTGCTTTGCAAAATTAGGATGGGTTCTGGACACAATTACCTGATACATCCCTTTGTTCGGCTTTTTTACCTCAAGTATATACACCTTAATAGGAGAGCCTGCATGGAAACGTTCATTCGCCAATTTGTGTATATGTGGAAGTAATGTCTCCGTTTTCCCTACTGAAACTATCACGTTGTTATCTTCAAAACGCTCAACCCTGCCGCTGACAACTGAACCTTCAAGTTTTTTGAAGTCATTGTATACACTGAATTTCTCTGCCTCCCTTAACCGTTGTATAATAACATGCCTGGCTGTTTGAGCAGCAATTCTCTCCCAGGGAAACGATGGAGGCGGCAGTTCCTTTCCATCTTTATCAAAAAATTTAATGTCGCCTGTTTCGGGGTCAATCTTTACGTTCACATCCTCATCCATCCCTGCTTTTTTACGGTAAACAGTCAAAAGTCCACTTTCAAGGACATTGATAAGAAACCCTTTTTCTATACCCTTTTCTTTTTCCCAGTAGTCAAGCAGTGTTATCAGTTCCCTGTTCATTAAAATCTTACCTCCAATAAATTCCTGCCTCAGCACACAGGACACTCCTTATTTTATTAGATTTGATATATCGTGTCAAGTACGATACACTTTCTTTATGGAATATGGAAGGGGTGTTTATCTTTTTAAAAAACTCAGATATGAGGGGACTGTGACTCTTGACTCCAAACTCTATCTGAAGAATAACAGAGGTGACGAGATAACAGCAACATTAGTTCCTGTTGAAAAGATAGAATTAATTAAAATGCATGCTAATAAACTGGAAATAAGGGTTTTCCCTTCAATGGTATCCTCTTTTACTGCATATGTAATTATGAACCGGCGAGATATGAAAAGACTTGCGTCTGACATTGCAAAAAGGGTTAACCTGAAGAAAAGATTTCTCTTCAATGAGTGGCATGGTACTCCCTATATCCGCTGACCAGGCAACTGTCTTGGTCCTACCTTTTGTAAGGGTATTTTAAGGGTGTTATGTCTATGTCTTCTATAACTACACCGGGACGCACTGTTAAAATCTGGTGTATCACTCCCGCAATATCCTCTGGCCTTAAGGCGGTTCTGGGGTCAGGAGTCCACGGGGTTCCCTTAAAAAGGTTTGTATCTGTAGTACTTTCACAGATAGTGGTAACCTTTATATTAAATTGTTTAAGTTCCAACCTCATTGATTTAGAAAACCCCAGAATACCCGACTTGGTAGCATTATAGGCAGAAGAATTCGCAGACTCTTTTTTCCCGTAATAGGAGGCATTGTTTATTATATGGCCGGATTTACGTTTTATCATATAGGGAAGGATATATCTTGCACACAAAAAATAGCCTATCAGATTGGTATTGACAACATTAATCCAGTCCTCCGGTCTACACCTGTTAATGACACCCCCCTTTAAAATTCCTGCATTGTTAATGAGCACATCAATCTTTTTATTAAAGTATCTACCTATTTCCTTCATTGTATCTTTTACCTGTTTGTTACAGCGGACATCACAAAGGAAAGCGGCACAATCTGTATATCTTTTCACTTTTTTTTCTACGGCAAACAGTCCTTTCTCGTTAAAATCTATTAGAGATAGATTGGCCTGAGATTTTGCTAAAATAATAGCAGTTGCTCGTCCTATTCCGCTGGCTGCCCCTGTAACTATTACATTCTTACCTTTGAGATTTAGCATTACAAGCCTCCTTTCAGACTTCAGTCTTTGCTGAGAAATTCAGAGAGGTCGGATATGGTTTTTATCCCCAACCGTTCTGCCTCACTTCTTCTCATAGTGAGTGTGTATGTATTGTTAAACCCTAAAGGTTTAAGCCAGACAAGGTCATATCTTTTTCCAAACTCATCCCTGACTTTTTCATATGCTTTATCAGGGTCGCTGATTACTTCTTCCTTCAGGATATTTACAAGTCCCGTACCCGTATATTCCACATATATATCTATATCTCCCGACTTTAAAGCATTGAAACAGATAATGGTTCCACCCAGGTTAAGCCGACGTTCAATCCGTATATCACTGTTATGTTCAATCAGAAGGGAAATCATTTCTCCGAGGATTTCCTGTTCAGTAAAATGCTTACTCCCAACTGTTATCCTGCCGTGAGTCTTTTTGCTGACACCCGACTTTTTTATCAATCCCCGGGAGAGGAGAAATTTTTCTGCCACATCTGCTGCCTTCAACCCTTTTTCATCTACCTCGTAGTTCAGTTCCTGCATACTCTTATCTGAGATATTACCGGCAAGTTTATTTAAAATTTCCTCAATCTCAGGATACAACTTCAGGGTTTCTTTCCTGACAAGCGGGGCTGCATAATACGGCGGAAAAAATCCCTTATCGTCTTCAAGAATCACAAGACCATATGCGGGGATTCTACCATCGGTTGCAAACCCATCTATAACGTCTACAGTACCATCTGCCAGTGCCCGGTACATCAACCCCGGGTCCATCTGGAGGGGATGCGAAGGCAATTTTATACCATAAAGTTTTTTCAATCCTAAATAACCATCAGGTCTTGTAAGAAATTCAGCGTCAAACGCAGCAGTAAAGGTATCTATTTTACTCTTTCTTTGTGTGCTGATAAGAATAACCGCAAAAAGCACAACAACCGCTCCCATTATTACCATTTTCATCTTTACAGACATTTTTATACCCCCCTTTTATTTACTGGAGCCCCTTCGGGGTCAGCCATTTTTCCATCTTGCTGATAATATAATCCGATATCAGCGCCAGTATTGCTGCTGGTATTGTCCCTGCCAGTAAATAGTCCATCTGTATAGAGCGCAGCCCCCTTAAAATAAGGTCTCCCAATCCTCCCGCTCCTATCAATCCCACAAGAGTTGCAATACCTATCGTCCATACGGTTGCAATCCTGATACCAGTAATTATTACAGGTAAGGAAAGCGGAAGTTCCACAAGAAAAAGTATCTGGTGGTTTTTCATCCCCATCCCTCTTGCAACCTCTATTACATTGGCATCAACCTGTTTTATCCCGGTGTAGGTGTTGCGCAGCAGTGGCAAAAGAGCATAGAGAACAAGTGCAAAGACACCCGGCAGGCGTCCAATTGTCGGAAGTTTTATCAACGCAAAGACAACTATTATCAGTGCTATCAGAGCCAGGCTGGGAATTGTTTGAATAACACTGGCAATGTTAAGAATTAGGCTGGACAATTTTTTAAAACGTGTTTTTGCAAGAAATATCCCCACTGGTATGGCAATTAAAACTGCAATGAGCAAGGATATAAACGTCAGGTATATATGCTGATAGGTCGCTTTAAGTATATCTGCCCCAAGTTTCTGATAAATTGCTGTTATTATCTCCATCGTTTGTTCCTTTATGTCAATCAGCAATCAGGTTTTGCCGAGCACCCCGGCAATAACGCCTAAAAGTTTTTCTTTCTTCAACATTCCGAGATACTTTTCGCCGTAAAATACGGGTAAGGCATCTGTCTTTGTTTTTTTAAAGGTATCAAGAGCGTCTACCAGAGAACCTCTTGCACTGAGATAGGTCTCAACCTTTTTCATTTTTGTATCCTCTGTGTTTTTCTCCATAATGCTTTTAAGTGTTTTTGTCAGCAGAGATAACTGGAAACGGTGCTGTCCTAAAAAAGCATCCACAAACTCATTAGCGGGGTTTTCAACAAGTTCTGCAGGCGTTGACAATTGCTGAAGGCGTCCTCTGTCCATAAGGGCTATTCTATCGCCCATTTTGACCGCCTCAAATATATCATGTGTAACAAAAAGTATAGTTTTATTGATTCCTGCCTGAAGGTCAAGAAACTCATTCTGCAGTTGTTCTCTGGTAATTGGGTCCAGAGCACCAAACGGTTCGTCCATAAGTATTATTGGCGGGTTGGACGACAAGGCCCGTGCCACACCGACTCTCTGCTTTTGCCCCCCGCTGAGTTGTGCCGGGTATCTGTCTTTAAATTCTTCGGGAGGCAGTCCAACCATTGTTAACATCTTACTTATCTGCTGGTTTATTGACCTATCCGACCACCTTAAGAGGCGCGGAACAACAGAAATATTTTCACCCACAGTCATATGCGGAAAAAGTCCGATGTTTTGTATCGCATAACCAATTTTTCTTCTGAGTTCAACAGGGTCCCTCTGCATAATATCACTTTTCTGAATTAATATTCTCCCCTTTGTCGGCTCTATAAGACGATTTACCATCTTCAGAGAAGTGGTCTTACCGCTGCCGCTGGTACCGAGCAAAACCATAGTCTCGCCTTCTGCCACCTCCATAGAAAGGTCATATACAGCCTCAAATCCACCTTCATACGTTTTATGAACGTGTTCAAAAATTATCATCTTTTATCAACCTCAAAGATACCCACCAGTCCGTGTGCACAACCAATACCCTTTTGCAGATTCATCATCAAAGACCTCAAACTATATCCCAGATGCGGTTCTATAATATTTTCTCTCGGCAGTCCTGTATCAAGCCAGCCCACACCCTCAACAAGACTCTTCATTCTTTGCATCATTTTCTGAAGTGGTTCAGGGTAGGTGGACATAATACCCCCTGGTTCTTCAGAAAACCTTCTTGCCGTTTCATCGTATGAATTCAAGAGATATCCTGTATATTCTACAAGAGTATTCCAGCACATCTGAAGATATTCAAAATAGTTATTTAAAAAACCAAACCCCCTTCTGGGGACATAGTTGATAATGAGTGACTCAAGGTCTGTACGTAAATTTGTTTCATGGAGGGAATTGACCGCCATTCTTATTGGCTGCGCATAGGGATTGTATTGTTTCGTATCCATATGCCTGCCGGTAAATATAGACCTGTCAAAAAACTTCAATGGTTTTATTTCAATGCCAGCTTTTTTACTTGCTCTGTCAACGATATCAGATACTTCTTCCCTGCATATAAGCCGAAGTTTAAGATTTTCCAGTTTATCATTACGGGTCTGTCTTTCTTCTTCCGAATATATGTAGGAAACAACATAGTCCATATCTTTATTTTCTGTAAGGTTGTTGGTCCACAGGGTCTGCCACTCATAGGAGTAACGTCCCAGCCAGTCACAGAGTATAATGGCATAGTCTTCGGTTTTCACTGCTATATCAGCCAGAAGGTCCACAAGGGTTTCATCGCTGTTGTGATGAGAACAGGTTCCATAGGAAGAAAAATACAGGTCATACGCAGTCTCTTCCTTTTGTACCGGCAGTCCTTTTGTAAAATCTGCCTGTTCAAATATCATCTTGGGGTTTTTACCGTATATCTCGCGTGCCTGCTGGAGTAGATATGCATTAAGGTCAACACCCTTATACACCCCCAGTATTTCAGGTGTTATGAGGTCTATTTTATCTGAGTGCAGGTCAGGCCCTTTTTCTCTTATTCCCGTCAGCAGTTCAAATCCATCCGCAGAACCACATCCGATATCCAGAATTCTCAGACGTTTCATCTTTTTCTGAGAATGGTCTATAATTTTTTTTATATATGGACGCAACTCTATCCTTGTAATTTCATCCTCCCAGTAACGGCGAACATTATCATACTTCCCGACAAGCCCGGTTTTCTTTGCGTACAAACCGCTCTTTACAGCCTCTGTATAGGCATTCATCTGGTCATTTTCCATCTTTTTATCCTCTTAATATTATATGTTTGCCAAATTTCCCTTACAGGAAACTTTGAGGTAGAATACCTTTAATTTTACTTTTTATCTCTTCCTGAACATCCATATTTAAGGTCTTCCTCGGCATTTCCAGAATTTCCTCATACCTTTTGTGTGCTGCATACAGTGCATCACCCCGGTCGCTTTCAAGAGGATACCTCACATAGACCTTTTCTTTTGTCGGTAAAGGTAGTTGATATATATAGGTTTTGTGGTCTGTGCTCAAAATCTCTTTTATAAGTGCGAGTACCTCTCTCTTCCTTTCTTCAGAAATATCCGGTGCCTTCAGAGAATACTTCACCATCCCTATGTGCTCGTTGTCTATGATTGCCTGTTCAGGACAGAAAACGTTGGTCCTTTCCAGAAGTCCGAAGGCATAGTGCACATACTGCGGTCCTGCAACGGGAACACCCATAAGCGTCAGCATCTTCTCAGCAGTTGTCTGAATTCCCGGTAATGAGATGTCTCCTACCCCGGCAGTTGAATAACAGGGGATACCGTAAAACCGCGCCATCTGGACACAATCAACATTATAGTGGTTGAATTCAGGTGCACCGTACATATCGTTCAGATTATCCAGACGCGTTCTCACCGGTACACTACCGTAAAGAACGGGGGCGCCAGGGGAGACAAGTTGGTTAATGGCCACACCTGCAAGCAATTCAGCATTTATCTGAACTACCATGCCAAATTCGTCAAAAGGTCCGGTTGCTCCACCCATAGGACAACTGGAGATAACAACGGGAATACCTTTTTTTGATATTTCTATAAGACTTGTGGCAGTATCATCCTCAATCTGAAGCGGACTTTTAATAACACTGGAGATAAAAGAAAAGACCGGATTTTTCTTAAAAGCATCTTTTCCTCCAGCAATTATTTCTCCGAGTTTAACAACCTCATTTAGCGCTTTGATGTCAGTCAGTCCTGCCTGTATGTGTTTAGTTATATTGTTGGCGCTCACGTAAAATTTGTTTATGTCATGGTTTTCCACCGTCAGTTCTTTGTCTCTAATGTTGACGCATCTTATGAAAAAATCCAGGTTTTCCATGTACTCACTGAGATGCGCCGCTTTTACGAGATGTTTTATCGCACCGTCCTTTCTTGTATAAACGGGGCTGGTATTTTTAAAATCCACATCAAGCCAGATATTGGTTTCCGCACCACTGCCAAAACGCACCCTCGGTTCATAAGCATCCAGTATCAGTTTGTTTTCGGGGTTACGTGCCCCCAGCACAATCTTTGAGGGGGTTGTTTCAAGTATCCTGTCTATAAGTGCCGGAGGGATTTTTATGTGTACGTACCTGTCTTTTTCTTCAGTTTTTGCTCCTGCTTTTTTAAAGATGTCTCCTACCTCCCTGTTATATGAAAACAGGCCTGTATCCTCAAGGATTTCTCTGGAGGCACCGTCTATAATTTTTAGTTCTGATTCTGATAATCTACAATATGGTCTTTCCACCAACACACCTTTTCTTTGTTTTTCACCCATTAATTCCTCCTTGTCCCTCCTTTGCTAAAGGATAGAAATATACAATGCTCACTTGAATCGGATTTTCGGAAACATCAGGTTTAGTATTTCCCTTGTTGACTTTTCTATCTTGCTCTCCGGCTCACTATCCATTACGCTATGGACAAAATTCCTTGCTCTTGCCAGTGCATCATCTTCTTCTTTCATAACCTCTCTTTTGTCGCGGTTAGCAAGATATGGAGTAAAAAACTCTTCACGCATAAAGCGCACCGTATGCTCCTCCCCGAGAAAGTCTTTACCCGGTCCCTTTTCAATAATCATATCCTTTGCAAGCGTTTCGTCGTTAACCTCTATACCCTTTAAAACCCTCTGACACATACCCAGAATTTCATTGTCCACCACCAGTTTTTCATATGAAACAGTCAGGTCAAACTCCATCAGCCCTGCTATATCATGTATGTAGTTGGCTCCAGACATGGCGACGAGAAGACTTGAAAGGGCACTTTCATAGGCCGCCTGAATGTTGATATCCTTGGCATCTGTAGTACCACCTGTTGAATACGTGGGTATCTCAAAATACTGTGCCATCTGGGCAACGGCAGCGTTTATCATCCCGCGCTCAATAGACCCGGCAAGATTGCCCATCGTTCTCAAGTCGCTTATTGAACCTACACTTCCGCAGATGCCCGGTGAGCCCTTGCTGATGTTCTGCAGAATAGTGATACCTGCAAGTGTCTCAGCAGTGTGTACCAGAACGTTGCCTGCAAGCGTTATAGGAGAGGTGGTCCCGCACATAGGTTCCGTGGGAACCACTACGGGTATCTTTTCTTTTGCCAGATAACACATTATCTCACCATAACTTCTGTCCACCTTGAATGGACTTATCATCAACGTGATAAAAGATACAAAAGGCCTGTTCCTTAACCTTTTAGGTCCTCCTGCTATCGTTTCAGCCATCTTGACCACCTTCTTACACCCGTTCATGGAGTAAATCCCTCCCATAACGTGTTTTGTGGTATTGTCAAATGCGTGAAAAAACCTGTTTACGTCAACATCCTCCTTGTCCTTAATCTCATTGGGAAAGACATTTATGGTAAAAACATGTATATTTTCAAGCAGGTCTACCATTCTGGCGTTAAGAATAATATCCTGCACGGTTGACGGCCGCCTTTCCCCTGTGTCCGGGTCAAGAACGTATATTGCCGTTCCTCCGGTTCCATAGTGTACCCGGTTTTTCTCAAGCACGGCATCAAACCTGCCGTCTCTGGAAAAAAGGGTTACAGAAGAAGGTGTGGAGTCAATCGCATCTTCAATCATACCCCTCGGTATTTTTACAACACGGCTCTGTTCATCAGCACCTGCCCCGGCTTCTTTCAGTACACGGAAAGCACTGTCGGAATATACTGCTATACCTGACTTTCCAAGAATTTCCAGTGCTGAGTCCGCTATTTTTTTAACGTCGGCATCTTTAAGCGGTTTATACTGTGCTGAAGGTATCAGCCCAATTTTTTTTCTCATCTTCTTTTTATCCATGTCTTCCTCCCGGTTAAATCTTTCGTTTCTGTAACAGTAACTCTATCCCTCCTCTTAAAAACAGGTCTTCTATTTCATCGGCTGGGTTACGTCCCTCCCGCAGTCTTTCTTCAAGCGGTTTAATAAAGACCTCTTCCCCTTTACCTCTCTGTATAAGTCCTGACCTTGCAGTTTCAACCATTGTTTCTGCCAGATTCTTCAGACCTATCCCGTCCACCGAACCTTCAAGTCCCTGTTCACATGCTACACGCCTTGCCTTCTTCAGAGTATCCCATTCATATTGCCTTATTATCTCTCCGGCGTTTGAAAGAGAAGAAACAAGACCGAGCGTAAGAGCAGGTACGCAGAGAATATCTTCCGGTGGCTGCTGGTCATTTACCCTGTTTTCTACCGTGTAGTATCCTGTGAGACGTGCATTATACCAGTAACAGGTATTATGAATATCTATGTCTTCTCTGTCGGGTATAATCTCTATCTCTTTTCCGTTGATATCTTTCCCGAGTGCTTTGCCACTGTTATAGTAGCCAGAAAAGGTTTTGTATCCTTCAAGTAATACAGGCATCCCCTTTCGTTTTACATAGACCGGTTTAAAATTACTTATCGTGTCAATATAGTCTTTCATATCTTTAAAAGGCTTTTCCGGTACCCCTATCCTTTTTCTGTCAGGCATCCACCAGTCCCAGAATTTTTCATTCACACACTTATATTTTTTATCAAGGTGTCCTTTCCAGACGTTGGAATGAGCGGTGAGTGCAATCTGGGCGCCTGCGAAACCGTTAAGGACATTCACCGCGGAGACTGCCTCCTCCATCGTAACATCAATATGTACGTGAGATGCAGCATTGATGGTAAAAATGTTTACGTCATCCCCGGCTTCTGCTGGTAAAATACGGTTTGCCCCGAACACCTTATCCCAGACACTTGTGCGGCTTTTCCTCATAAGCAGGTGTTTGCCCGGCTCAGTAACGGGTTGTATCCCGTAGCCCAGGAAGTACACCTTCTCTTTCTCTGAAAACTGACGGAGAATCTTTTTCAGTTCAAGAAACATCCTCTGTAGTTCAAAAAGGTCTGAAACATACGCAAGAGAAAACTCCGTTTTGCAAAATCCTGTTTCGCAGGAAGCCACAGTATCGTTGCTCTCTTCTTTTTTCCTGCAGGCAGCCACTTCACCCGTGAGAGGGTCATTAATCGGTTCCCATCCCCTGTCGTTGAGAAACCTCCACAGAGAAGAAACCTTTTCAAGTTCAACGGCTGAACCATCATAGTTTACAAGAGGGAATTTCAACTCCGCTCCTATCTTCCTGTCCGAAGCAAGGTCTTTTCCTCGCATCTTATCTACAAAACCTCCGATGAAGTGCTCATATATCCTGTTCATAATTTCCTATTTTCCCATTGTCTGACCGCTACCAAATACAACGTGTTTGTATGTGGTGAGAGATTCCATACCAACGGGTCCTCTTGCATGAATCCGGTCTGTTGAAATCCCTACCTCAGCACCCATCCCCAGTGTTTCACCATCGCAAAACATCGTTGAGGCATTTACCAGTACAACTGCAGAATCCACTTCCTGCACAAATTTCTCGGCACTGGTATAATTTTCAGTTACAATGGTATCGGTATGATGTGACCCGTAATTGTTTATATGGCTTATTGCTTCGTTGATATCAGCCACCACCCTGACAGAAAAAATCTTGTCAAGGTATTCCGTTGACCAGTCTTCTTCCGTTGCAGGTTCAATCTCTTTTACAACTGACATTGTCTTTGCACATCCTTTGATTTTCACACCCTCTTTTACAAGGCATTCTATTATGTGAGGAATATAAGACATACACTTTTCATTTATCAGAAGAGTCTCGGCTGCATTGCAAACAGAGGGCATCAGACACTTTGAGTCAACAGATATCTTTATTGCTTTTTCTATGTCTGAAGTTTCATCTATGTATACGTGGCATATCCCGGCGGAGTGTTTTATGACAGGGATTCTGGTATTTTGAGAGACATATTTTACAAACCTTTCACTGCCTCTCGGTATAACAAGGTTTATGTACTTATCCATCTGCAGAAGTTCATCCACCTCTTTATGCCCACCTGAAATCACCTGTATTGCATCGGAGGGAAGTCCAACTTCCTTTAGGGCTTTTTGCCATAGATGTCCGATGACAAGATTGCAGTTAGCCGCCTCCGAACCGCCTCTGAGGATAACGGAATTGCCTGCCTTGAAACAGAGGGCACCGCCGTTGACCGTTACGTGCGGACGCGCCTCGTAAATCATCAGTATAACGCCAAGCGGAATCTTCATCCTGCCTGCCGTCAGACCGTTTTCCGTCTTATGGCAATCAGTGATTTTCCCCACGGGGTCCGGCAGTCTTATTATCTTCTCAAGCGAGGCAATCCTGCCGG
>CAYORP010000021.1:0-4612 GCA_964406415.1 uncultured bacterium | reverse complement strand
GCGGAAACTCAACTTGGTAAACTCGGAGTTAAAAAGACCTTCAAGCCGGGTGAACACGACGTTACTGAGGTTAAGGTCGTAAAAGAGGGAGAATTTGAGACTTTGTCTGAGGCCGCGCAGAAAGTTTTGCTGGATGCTTATGCCTATCTTCAAGAAACGGAAATGAGATACAGGGTTCCGAAATTTGATATGACTGAACCCGAATCAACCATGAGAATGGCAAAGGTAGCCTATGAAAATGACCAGTTTACCGAAACAATAAGACTGGCAAACAAGGCTCGTCTGCAGATGGAGCAATATCTGCAGAGAAAATCTGAACTTGAAAAACCAGTTCTTGGTGAGATAGGGGCAACACCCGTTACTCTTAACCTGAACAATATGGACTTACAACAATCTCTGAAGTTGATATACGATATTACGGGAGCGAATATTATCCTGAGTAAAGGTATTACAGGCAGGGTAACGATTAATGTAAAGGATATACCTCTACAGAAGGTTCTTGATTTGATATGCGAAGCAAATAAATTGAAATATATAGAAGAAGACCAGGTAGTGAAGATAATGACCGAAGAAGAGTATAATACCCGCGCAAAAGCGATTAAAGAACAGAGCAGAAGGGTTTTTAATGTTTTCTATGGAGACGCTTCGCTGATTGCGAAGTCTCTCAGAGAAACCTTCAAGATGGACAACATTGTTCATGACCCTCGCACAAACTCAATTATTGTGGATGTAAACAATCCTGCTCTTCTCCAACAGATACAGGATGTAATATCTTCTCTTGATATGCCGATATCTCAGGTTCTGCTTGAAGCCAAGATTGTTGAAGTATCTACATCAGGGGAGAGTTTGTTTTCCATAGACTGGCTTATAAGTTCCAGAATGATTGAGAGTATAGAGACTGTTCTAACCGGTCCCCGTTTTGGAACAAACCCTACTTTTACTCCTGGACTAACTTCCACCTTACCCTCGGGATTTTCATTCGGTTTAACCAACAAGGACGTAAATTCATTGATTAGTGCGCTTGCAACACAGGGAGAGGTTAAGTTAATACAATCTCCGAAAATTATGTGTCTCAACGGTACGTCAGCGGTAATAAGCGTAATTCAGAATTTCCCTTATATCATACCGGAGTTTCAGCAGACCTATAACCCGACGACCGGTGCACTGACAGGGAGCCAGCAGACCGTAACCGTATATGAAGAGGAAGTAGGTACAGAATTTGAGGTTACCCCTATTATACAGAGGAACAGAACAGTCTTTTTGACCCTGAATATTTATGATTCCAGGCTTGTGGAAGTCAGAAAGTTGAGCGCTGTGGCTGCTGGCCTTACCTATGAGACGGAACAGCCTATTATATCCTCAAGAGAGACCACGCAGAATGTTACTCTCTTTGACGGACAGACACTTATAGTGGGTGGTATGATACAGCAGAGAGAAGAGAAAAGTGAAACCGGTATTCCTTTCTTGAGGAAAATTCCTTTACTGGGTTACCTCTTCAGAAAGCCTGAATATTCAAAAACAAATGATGAACTGCTGCTGTTTCTTACTCCATATGTTATTACAACATACGAAGATGCGGTCAATATAAGCGCACCGGATATTAAAAAGTCTGAACATGAGGTAGAAGCAGGGCTGCTTGAGAAATTTTAAAGTCTTTCGGTTTCAGAAAAAAACGGGTAAAATGTAAAAGAGGGTTATAGAATGAGTAAATCCCCGGTATCCTCCTTTGTCAAAGGGGAATTCAATGGGGATTTGAGGAGGAAAAGGAAAATGTATAATATTCTAAACAGTAAAAGAGGTTTTGTGTTACTTCTAATTACAGTTTTTGCGGCGGTTTCTTTTTCAGTTTCGGGTGCGGCGGTCAGTTCCAGGTCAAGTTCCTCCTCTTCCAGTTTCAGAAAGGATGGTGATAGTGATGAAGACAGAAGAGGTGCCGTCAGGGATTTTGTGATGGCTATTGTGGGAGGAATGCTCAGGCATCCCGACCCAATCATCAGAAAACAGGCGATACAGACAATAGCCACTGGAGTGACTGGAGATAGAGAAGGTTCTACTGACAGTGGAAACGGAATAAGAAGTCTTTTTGCCTTTGGCGACGAGGGAGGCAGTGATGAGGAGGGGTCAACAGGTGCTGGCGGAGCGGTATTTATTCCTGACCTTTATGTACTGCTTGCTGACCCTGACCCGGAGGTTAGGGATATTGCTTCTGTGGGGCTTGATGTTGTTTTTCAAACAGATACCACCTTACTGAGATTTATGAATGATACCGACCCGCTCATAAGAAAATATGCAACCCAGATATATGCAAAGAAAGGTTTTTCAGGAGACAGAAGGGATACCAGTAATGAGAATGAAGAGGGAGGTGAGTTATCTGATTTGCTGGCTTTAAGAACGATGATGGTGCGACTAAAGCATGAGGAAGACCCCGGTGTCAAGAAGGTTATTGTTGATACTCTGAACTGGTACATCAAAGAAGGGGGAGATGACAGAGAAGGTGGTAGAGATTCAAGATACGGTTACGGAGGGGATATATTTGGTGTTGATATTGCGTTGCTGACGAAGTATCTTAACGATGAGAATCCCGAGATGAGAAAGCAGGCAATAAAAACCATTGCACAGAGAGAATCGGGTGATGATATACTGATAAAACTGATGGAAAGATTAAGAATAGAGGAAGACCCTGAGGTTAAAAAGGAGTTACTGAAGGCTCTGGATGAAGTAAGACGGACACAGCGATACGATAGAGAAGGGGCAGAAGGTGTTGCCGGAGGCGCTCCAAGACCCTAACCGCGTTATAAAGCATTGTCACTATGGGGGAAAGGATTTTGTTCCAGGTGTTATTTTTTTTTATTTATACCATCACCATCTATTCAAATACTTCTGTTCCTATTGAGAAAATAAATATTGTCTTTGGTTCTATGCCCCCCGGAGAAGAAATAAATTAAGATGGAAAACAAATCTGTTTTATGGATAGAAAATCCTGAGGAGATGGTTGACCCTGAACTTTTAACATTGTTTCCCTACACCTTTTTAAAAAACAACTGTCTGCTCCCTCTAAAAAATGCTGAAGGAGAAATTATCATTGCCACTGATGACCTGTTGAAGACAGACATAGGAGAAATTAAATCACAACTGAATAGAGAAATAAAAATTGCCCTCGCATCCACTGAAAACATTCAAAGGTGTCTTGATAAGTTTTATTACCATCCCAGTTCTTCTAAAAAGGTTATTGAAGACCTTAACTCCGAAGATACGATTCATCTGGAGGATGATATTGATGTTGAAGGGATGAATCTTCTTGACCTTGCCAACAAAGCTCCTGTGATACGTCTGGTTAACCAGATTCTCTATAGAGCCATATCTATGCGGGCAAGTGATGTTCACATCCAGGGTGGAGAGACCGACCTGAAGGTAAGATACAGGATAGATGGAATCTTGCATGATATATTTGTCCTTCCGAGGAAATATCACCCTGCAATAGTAACGAGGGTAAAAATAATCTCAAACCTGGACATTGCAGAAAAAAGAATTCCTCAGGATGGTAGAACGTCAATTAAAACGGACAATAAGAAAATTGACATAAGGGTTTCAATTATTCCTACATTTTTTGGTGAATCCGTGGTATTGAGATTACTGGATAGAAGCTCTTTTCTGTTTAACCTTAAAGACCTCGGGTTCTCAAATGAATGTTATGAAAAATTTAAAAGGTTGATCCATCTTGACCATGGCATAATTCTTCTTACAGGACCTACGGGCAGCGGTAAAACTACGACCTTGTATGCCGCTCTTTCGGAAATTAACAATCCCGGTATAAACATAGTTACACTGGAGGACCCTGTAGAATACAATATAGACGGAGTAAATCAGATACAGGTAAACCCGAAGGTTGGTTTAACTTTTGCCAATGGGCTAAGGTCCATTCTCAGGCATGACCCGAACATTATTATGGTAGGGGAAATAAGGGATGTTGAGACAGCCGAGATGGCAATTCAGGCATCCCTGACAGGACATCTTGTTTTCAGCACTCTGCATACAAACGATTCCACAAGTGCAATAGTAAGGCTGATTGATATGGGAGTTGAGCCGTATCTCATCGCTTCTTCTCTTGTAGGGGTTATGGCACAGAGGCTTATAAGGCTTAACTGTCCTGAGTGTTCTGTAGAGGTAAAACCTCCCTTGGCACAACTGGAGCAGGTTGCCCTTGGGGAAGGGGACCTGCCAGATATGAAATATATGGAAGGTAAAGGATGCAAGAAGTGTTTTAACGAAGGATATTATGGGAGGACTGGAATTTTTGAACTTTTGTTTATTGACGATGAGATAAGAAATCGGATATCTGTTAAAACCTCAGCCCTTGAAATAAAAAAATTGGCACTCAAAAAGAACCTTGTAACCTTAAGAATGGATGGAGCAGAAAAAATAAAGAGGGGACTTACGACTATTTCTGAGGTGTTGAGGGTTACCCAGGAGATATGAAACATATTAAATTTATTCCCTTCACCCTTTTTCCCTAGTGTGCTGTCCCTAACAGACCTTTACATTAGGAAACGAGACACAGCACACTGAGGGAGAGTGAGGGAGGTACTACCTCACGTCTGGGGGAGCACAGTCC
>CAYORP010000020.1:0-4553 GCA_964406415.1 uncultured bacterium | reverse complement strand
CAATCTTCGGATGGTTCAGACAGCTCCGAGTAAGGTAATTGTCCGAACGCTTTCGCTTTTCACCTTGTCTTATTACTGCCCTTCCGCACTCGCACCTCTAACCTTTCCTTTTCTCTTATTCCTCATCCCTATAATCCTTATGTCGGAATTTGAGGCCTATTTCACAGGAATCGCCGGCATATCAGAGGGTTCATTGGTTGCTTCTTCCGCCGGTTTTTCCTCCTTTGCACCCTTAAATACAGACAGAATTTCATCTGTAACATCCTTATCTCCAACAATGAGGGATTTTTTATCTATTATGTAACTATATCCCTTCTGTTCTGCTATGCTGCGTACATCTTTCATCACCTTGTCAACAGCCTCATTCTGCATCCTCATGGCAATTTCCTGTATCTGCTGGCTCATATTTGCCTGCTCTTTTTCTTTCTCTTCACCTTCCAACTCATCCAGTTTCTTCTGCATCGTTGTCAGTTCTTTCTGAAAATTGTCCATTGCCTCCTGTAAAGCAGGATGCTCATTCATAATCCTGTCAATGTCCGCAGAATAAATCCTGGTTGACTTTCCAAAGAACTTATTCCCCGCTATCAGAAGAAAAACCAATGCCACAACTATCAAAAATATCACCAACAACTTATCCATCATCTTCTTGTCCTTCAAGACATCCTTTACTTCTTTTATTTCTTTTGCCATTTTCACCCTCCTCCTATTATTATATGTCGGTAAATCTTTTAAAAAGTAAGTCCCACGACAAAAATTGCTGACACTCAGAAAAGGTCAGTCTTCGGCAAAAACCTCTGCATGGAAAGTATAGATTTCGGTGTCCGGTTTTTTCCATGAATCTGGAGGTAAACCCGCCTTATGCAAACACAGATTGTTAAGAAACTCCTCTTTAGTCCACCCGGTTTCATCAGCAACCTGCGGAAGAAAAACACCCTGCCTGTACCCTTTCTTCACTATCACGCCATCACGTCCCAGTACAACATCTTTTGCATCAACCTTCTTCGGAACAGTTAAAACGGAAACCTCAATACTTATTTCTTTCAGTTCTTTATGAGAGACCGCAGGAAAACGCGGGTCAGCGGTAGCAGACTGAATGGAAATATCTCTGACGGCTTCAGCCAAAGGTTTTATCGGCTGGATATAACCAATACATCCTCTCAGTTCACCACCTCTCTTCAGGGTAACAAAAATTCCCCTTTTCTCCTGCAAAACAGGGTCATCCTCAGGAATCGCAGGAACCTCTTTCCCTGACAGGTAACATTTTAGAGTCTCTCTCGCAAGACCAAGAATCTTTTTTTTCTGCTGTTCTGTCAACATTGCAATAAAGGTTCAAATCCCACTTCAAAGATGCTTAGAATAGCGGGGGGGGGATTTGAACCCCCGACATACCGGGTATGAGCCGGCCGCTCTGCCGCTGAGCTACCCCGCCATACAGGTGAAACACAAACTTAAAACGTATTATTTTACCTTTTAAGCAGATAATCCGCAAGTTTCCTGAATGCGATGGACCTGTGGCTGAAACGGTTTTTCTCTGTAATTGACAGTTCAGCAAATGTCTTACCTGTTCCGGGAATCTCAAATACCGAGTCGTATCCAAATCCATTCTCTCCCCTCGGGCTGAACGTTATAACGCCTTTAACCGACCCGACAAAGTTTTTTTCTCCCTCGGGTGTGATGAGAGCAACAACAGTCACAAATTCTGCTTTTCTATCCTCAATGTTCTTAAAACCTGCAAGAAGGCCGAGAAGTTTCTTTATATTCTCACCGTCATTGCAGTCTTCCCCTGCAAATCTTGCCGACAGAACTCCCGGTAGTCCTTTAAGTTTCTCCACTGACAGGCCGGAGTCTTCCCCGACAACGTTTTCAAAGCCCACAATATCTTTCAGGCACCTTGCCTTAACAAGCGCATTTTCTTCAAAGGTTTTTCCCGTCTCCTCAGGGAATACAACACCGTCAGGACAGGGGATAACTGATATTCCGGTATTTTTAAGTATCTCTCTTATTTCGCAAAGTTTATTTTTATTCTTAGTTGCCAAGTAAAAGTTCAATTTCATCTTTCAAAACCTTTTTCTGTATCTCAATAATTTGTCCAATCCCTTTTTTTGCAAGACCTAAAAGTTCCAGAAGTTCTTTTTCTGTAAACGGGTGCCCTTCGGCAGTACCCTGTATCTCAATAAATTCTCCCCTGCCCGTCATAACCACGTTAAAATCAAGACCCGCCTCTGAATCTTCAGAATAATTCAGGTCAACAATCTTATTGCCGTAAACAATGCCGACACTTATTGCGGCTAAATAATCCCGCAGCAGGGGGAGTTTGATAAGACGTGCCTTTTTCAGTTTTGAAAGCCCTTCCACCAGAGCGATAAATCCGCCTGTTACCGCCGCTGCTCTTGTTCCTCCATCTGCCTGAAGTACGTCGCAGTCAACCCAGATGGTTCTCTCTCCAATTTTTTTAACGTCAAGAACCCCTCTCAAAGACCTGCCTATCATCCTCTGTATTTCCTGACTCCTGCCGGTAAGATTAGAGTTCCGTGGGATACGCTCACTCGTAGAAAACGGCAGCAGTGAATATTCTGCAGTCAACCAGCCGCTGCCAGTATCCCTTAAAAATGCAGGAACGCGGTCTTCAGTATTTACGGAGCATACAACCCTTGTATCTCCCATCTCTATCAGGCATGACCCCAGTGCATACTTAAGGTAATTTTTAGTTATCCTGATTTCTCTTATCTCCTCAAAAGAACGGTTGTTTCTTCTCTTAAATTCCATTTTCATCGCTCCTTTCACAGAAAAATAGGGTATGCGGTAATAAAAAAAGAAAAATCGTTTTCATCAACGGTTATAATGAAGTTCATCTCCCAGCAGTGAAGTTTTTTCCATATCTCAAGACTTTCTCTTGTAAAACCCCCTGACTCCATGTCGTAGTTTAACTCAATGGCATAGCGCAAGTTCTGATTCACTGCATGCTCAAACCTACCTGCTACACCTGATGTATCATCCTCTTCATTATATCTGTTACCGAGGGAATAATTATATCTTCCCGCCTTTATCACTATATCATTTACACCGAATTTATACGTTGTTTTATTCAGGTCCCACTCGTTCTCCCCTTCAAGATAAATCCGGGGCGTGAGTTTTAGGTCGTATCTTAAAAAACTTCCGTCAAACTCATCCCTGTCAATGGAATAGAGATTTTCAAGAGACAGCCTGCCCAGATAATCGCTGTTCTCAATAAAAATCCAGTTTGATTCCAGGTTCACAAATTTTCCGTCATCCCATTCTTCAATCCCGTCAAAATACTCAACCTCTCCGGGTTTGTAGTCAAGCCAACGATAAAATAAAGAAACCTCAGGGATAAAATATCCTGCATATCTACCCTTGACTCTCTTCATAAGTGTGGAAATGCTGGTACCACCCTCAAATATCCGATTAAACCTGTCTTTAAAGACATCTGAATAATAACTGACACCTCCTGCAGACAGATAAGGCCTGAAGGTTAAATACCCGGCATCCTTCCTGCCCGTTACCGTAACAATATCCATAGCCCTGAGACAATTTTCCCCATCTTTATAAAAATTTGTCAGGCGTAAGTCATTCTTAAAAAATACCGGTAAATCCTTTACCTGAACATAGGGCGTGTAAAACCGCAGTTCCGGAAGTTTCTCGTATCTCAAAAAATCTTCACCGGCAGACTCTCTGAAATTTAAGTTCAGGATACTGTTTCCTATGTTGTGGGTAAAGGAAAAATAGTTGTACGTTTTGGACTTTTTTATAAACTCACTGTGAAAAAAATTATTAAAAAACAGTGTATCATACATCCATCTCCAGTCCAGAATTAACCTGCCTTCACCCATTGAAGAACTGTAATTCTTGCCAAACTCCAGAAGACCTCCGGCCTGCAAACCGTCATCCCATTCGTTATAAATAAATCCTGAGCCGCTGTATCCTTTTTCAGCCGAAAAGGTTTCCAACCCGAGCCCAAGGCCTTCAATCCCCAGTGAAATTCTTTCTCTGACAACCGCATCGGTTTCCTTACCTGCCCTGTGAGAAAAAATAACGTCCACCGTTTCTCCGACTCTGGTACTGTAACCGGGACTGATGAGAAAGGGAGATTCTTTCCTTCTGACGTCAAAGGTAAACCTGGGTAAATATAAAACACTGAATTTCTCACCAAATGTAAGTTTCATCCTCTCCGCCCTGATATAATCATCCTGTACGTACTCTATTCTTTCGGCGGAAATTCTGTAGTGCGGTTTCTCAAGGTCACAGGTTGTGATATAACCTCTGTCAAGAATAACAAGTGTCTCTTTCTTTTCAACCTTCTCTGCCTTACCGTATAAAGGTGGCGTGGAAAAAGAGCCATTCAGCAAAATCCCTTTTTTTTCATTGATATTATATGTAATGTAATCTGCTTTGAAAATCCCCTGCGGATTTTCCACAGACAGAGGTTTCTCTGCTGTAAGGTCTCCTGTAACCCTGTTAAACCTCGCTTTATCACAGGTTATCGTGGTATCATGGAATACAATCCTGACATTACCCTGAAGTATGATTTCTTC